>JBNKGY010000114.1:0-12428 GCA_050290065.1 Marinilabiliaceae bacterium | reverse complement strand
CAAAGTAGAATCTGCACGATGTGTGCATCGGCAGGCATCGTAGAACCTGCTTTGGCAATGATTTCGATTATTACATCACAAGATAGGGTTGTTTTTGTACTGGTTAGGTGATTAGATCAACACTTTCAAAATCCAAAAGATTATTTGAGCGAAATCCGATGCCTGGCATTGAACCGCCTTTAACATCAAATTCTATCGTAAAGTTTGAATAATTTTCATTTAATAATGCGATGTGGCTTTTAGGCAATAGTAAAACTTCATTATCATCAAAAACAGTAAATTGCTTTTGGGTTTCCTGATTGTTCTCTACATTAATTATTGTCCATTTTTTTTCTTTAAAAGGAATATTTGTGGCTTTTACTGTACTTGCACATATTACTGTTCCGATTAGAATCAATAATCCCTTTTGTTTTAGTATTCGAACCATTTTTTCGTTTATTAATGTTTAACATTTAATGGTTCAATAATACGCATATGAGTGGAAAGCCTGTGTTCACAGGCTTATCAAATTTGTACAAAATCATTCAAGGCAAAAAATCGCGCATTGTATATTCTCCATTTTTGGATTTTAAGCTCAAAGAATAAACTTCTCCTGTTCCATGAAATCCAATTTTGACCCCAACGATTTTTCCAGGGTTGAAGGATAAAGTGTCTACAATATTTTTGTTGTTATTTATTTTTAGGTCAAAAATTCCTTTAGACACTCTAAGTTTTAAATCTACAATTGCTGCATTTTCAATTCCAAGATTACTTAGGTCAGAGTCTACTGCATTAATCACTTTATTCGGAATATACATTTGAAGCTCATTAACGCAACCTTTGATAGATTGAGGAATATAAAAATATCCATCCTCGCATAATATTATGAGTGCAGACTTTTGACATATTGCTTCTCCTTTTGAGTAGGTTTGTTTAAATCTTGCTTGAAGCTCAAAATCATCCCCCTTAATACTATCAAATTCTTCAATAAGATTTATTGTTGAAGAAGGCACTTTAAGGTTCAAATCAAATCCAGCATTGAGCAAATGACTTTCTTTAATCGAAATGACATTACTGTCTACGATATCTTTTAAATTCAGATAAATTGGAATTGGTTCTTTATGTATAATTCCTAGCCAACCATTTGAATTAATATACAGGTCTTGCTGTGAAACAACCATATTGTCAAGAACCAGTTTAGCTTTGTAATATCCAGGATAATAGTATATACAAGAAAAATCTGTTTTATTTTTATCTACAATATGATGTAATTTAGGATCCCAAGATTGTTGTATGATAACAGAATCGGCGTCGGTATTTTTAACATTATACTTAAAATATACTGTATTGGGCAGATTTGAAGATAACTTTTGGACGGAAAACTCAAAATTTGAATAATCTCTTGGATACAAAATTGCAGTCAATTTTACTGCACTAATAATTAGAACTAATCCACCTATAATAATACTTGGAATAAGTATTGCTTTTTTGTTCTTTAAATAATTTAATTTGAGGTTAAATATCTTATGCTTTTTATTATCACACTGATAATCAATCCAGTCGTCATAATCTAAAAATCGTGCAAGTGTATCAAGCGTGCTTGCAGAAGGTGTTGAATGGTATTTTACTTTTCCCCATAATCTTTTTAGTGTTAGTGGGCTTAAACTAACATTGGTTTTTTGATAAATTATTTCATTCAAAGATTCAAAATGTTTTTGTTGCCACTGATTTGAATCAACCCAATTCAATTTATTTTCAATCTCTTTCAGGCATTTTATTAATAAATCGTTTTTTTGAATCATCTTTTTAAATGTTATCCTTTAGTGAATGCTCGTTCTCTGGTCTGCTTGCCGCTAATCGGGATAGAATAGCGGATTACAACGCATCCCCCCTCTGATCCGGACCTACAGAATTACTCGTAATAAGTATTCTTTTTTATGGAACTCGTGATTTCCTCCCTCATTTCCCGTATCCGGCTCCTCTGTTAATACGTTTATTTAATTATCTGGTGCATAAATTTAAACATTATAGTGAATTATTCGGGGTTTGGGAAGATTAAAGTATTTCAATAATTCCCAATACCCTTTCCATGTGTAGCTTTTACGTTGGCTCCTTCGGTTAAGCCACTTAATCCAGGCATATATCGCTATTTGATACATCAGGTTTATGCTTAAAAAGTTGCCCCTGATGCCAAAGTACTGATACAATCCTCGTAATTTCGATTTAGGTATTTTACTCTGATCTTTTAAACTTCTCGTGTTTATGTATCCTGCAAGTATCCTATAAGTTTGGATGATGACTTACATAATCTTCAGACGTGTTTTACGTTTAACTACCCAATTGCTTATTTTGCTTTTTGGTTAATGAAAATCAACATAATGCTAAGCTTCATTTTCATAAGGCCTAGAGTTGTATGGCCCAATGTGTAATAATTGATCCTGTTTTTACGCTGAATAATGATTTTTAATTCTAACCTTTTGAATAGTGATTTGAAGTATACTCTATATAATACCAATACTTTTATTCCCTTTCTCTAAAAAACAACCAAAAACCTTCGTTAAGTGCATAAAGTTTGGATAGATGTAGTTCAACCGGGAATAATTGCTGGGACTTGCAGACCGCTAATATTCCTATTTATTGTATGGTCGTTTTTTTATGAATCGTATTATCAAATACATCAAAATGATGACATTTAAGAATATCCAGAAGTTATATCCGAAATATATTAACTTATCTGTTAAATCCATACTTTCCAGACTATACCAAGGACCATCCTCTTCCATATAAAAGTCCTCATAATTCATGAGTAGCAATCCCAAAAACAGGAAGATTGCTATATCCACGAAAATAATAAATAGAACAATTACAATCCTCTTAATTTTTCTCATCACATGTCAAAGTCAAAAAAGTATGCTTGTCCATTCTCATTGTCATACCAATAATACTTGTGGTATCCTTGCTCATTTGTGAAACTATATTTATCAAGTTGCGATATTCTTTTTTTATCCCACCAGTCAAAATCATGTTGCATACTAAAACCATTATCTGTATTTGTAGAATCAATGACAAGTACGTGAATCTTAATTATCTTTTCCGAAGTCTCTGGATTACATTTAAACGAAAACATATAATCTGCATCTATACCGATAGCATTATCAAAACAGTAAATTCCCGAAATATCTGACGTAATCTCAACTTTCAAAAAATCTTGAAATCGCTTTTTATTATTATCAGTATCAGGCTTATCATGGTCAAATGCAGGAAAAACTTTATCGATAACTCTGTCTGTTTGCTTTACAATCTCTTGTTTCGCTTTTGATTTAGCCTTATCCGCAATCTTTTCAGCTTTATTCTTAATCCGATAACATGATATCGAGCTTAAAATCTACAATCCAACTAATCCATATTTTAAAATCCTAATCATGTATAATTCTATCATAGTTTATTGTTTGCACTCGATCGCAAAATGCCGCACAACGACAGTCTGTCTAAAAACTAATTTTAATAGCCGTAAATTTCCATATTAGTTATTTTATCCAGACAACCTACCCGAATATAAGAACTATATCTTGAGGTTTTTAGACATTCTAACGGATTGGCCATATGATAAGTTGCGCTTTTTCGAACCAGCACAAAGTTAATTTCCTTTGCCAAAATTCCTAATTGCACATCTCAAAATAGACTTACGCACAATGTATTATGATGGCTTGTTGAACTAAACCCATTTCACGGGAGCTTAGGATAAAAAAAGTACATCTCCTACAAAATTGTTTTACGAAATATTGATTTTTCAAGAAAAAGAAATTCATTTGCATCAATACTTAAACATACCCTGAAGGATATTTATTTGTATCTTACAACAGGTTATTTTTCAGGCTAATTTTAAAAAAACATACGATTTTCTTGTATGCTATAAGCAAATAAACAACAGCACCTTACAACTGTTTTTACTTAAAAAAATCGATTGAAACTACTATATAAAAATTAATAATTTTATCATTTATTTTCAAGGCTTAGTGTTCGCTGTTGTTATTTTCTTAATCAGTTCATTTTTATTATTTTCTGAAATTCCATAAATTGGTTCTTTCCAATTCCTTTTATGGTAATAATTTATAGTATCTGATACAGAATCTTTAAAATCAGTAAATTCTATTTTCAAATCCCTCAATATTTTTGTATTGTTATAAGTAAAATAATCACAATCAAGCCATAAAGGTAAATCAGTCCATTGTGCTATTTGATTTTGATTTAAGAAATCAGAGTCACCAAAATATAAATTTGGATGTTTATCTAATAGTTGTGAAGTAATATCAATTAGCTTTGAAATTGACAAATCAGGATGTGTTGTCACATTATAAATATCAGAATGATTATCGACCTGTAAAGATTTTATAATTGCTTGAACTAAGTCCTTAACATAAGTCACAGAAAACAAATTATTACCTTGATTCGGTATCAATAGCTGATTCCCTTTCTTTATCTGATATAGCCAATAATAAAATCTATCTGTTGAATCAAACGGCCCATAAACCAAAGCTGGTCTAAAAATACTGTATCTTAAATCACTCCGTTCCAATATCCTCTCACATTCTGCTTTTCTATTTCCATATGTTGCAACTGAAGTATCAGTACTTTCTTTTTCTGTACAATTTAGAGTTGATGAATTTTCATCCCGTAATATTGATTTATCCAAATCATTATCGTAAACAGAACAGGTTGAAATAAATACGTATCGTTTAATTGGTTTATCAAGATGAGAAACAATATGAGATAGTGAACCTGGAAAATAGCATGACAAATCAATGATATAATCCCAGTTTTCTTTAAAAATCATGTTAATCTCTGATGTATTTCTATCTCCATGAAGTTCATTTATTGTTGGATATAAATTTGGATTTGATTTTCCTCTATTAAAAAGTGTAATATCGAAATTATCAAGTTGTATTAATCTATCAACCAAGTTTCTCCCAATAAAATTCGTTCCTCCTAAAATCAGTATTTTATCCATGTTTGTCGGTGTCTTGGTTAAATAACAATAAGAATATAATGAATCACAAGCTGCCCAAAAGAATCCCAGCATGCTTTCAAAATGATTAAATATATTCGTTGTTGAACGGAACCGGGAGAAATTACACCTTATTATATGGGGATTGCTTTAAAATGAGGTATAACTGCCATAACCACAAATTTATACGGTGCTTTTTGTATTCAAAGCCAATTGTTTGGTTGTTAAAAAAGGGCTAAAATGAGGTTCTTTGATATAATTCTTCCGTACACTGTTGGTGAGTTTCCGTGTATTGCCAGGAAATTCATTTTTAAAACCTACATTTAAAACCTAAAATCATATGTAAAGAACGAAACAGCAGCAGTCCGATTTGATGATGACTTACTCCGTCACGGGTCTAAGTCACAAATATAGTCTAAATAATATTAATGGCTATCTTTGATCTACCGACGAAGGAGGTTTAGTTCAACAGCTAACGTAGGTAATATGCTTTCGTTGACGTTGCATCGCATTTAGTTATGCTTGGAAAGATACAAAAACGTGGCCAACGTTCCTATCCACCATGCAACTTTGCAGCCTATGAAGTATATTGGCAGTTAGGCACTGGCGTTCTATCAATGTCGCTATGTCTCTCTCTAGTGTGAGACGGGCGAAAAGGCTCTTCACGCAAATTTGGATTGCACACATGCATGTGGGATTTGCTGGATGCGCCTTGTAGCGAAGGGATGGTGTCATTGTATGTTCTTTTCAATCCAATCAGAAATAAATGTTAGTACCTTTGGCGATATAGTTTCCTTAATTTCACCATATTCGCTC
This sequence comes from Marinilabiliaceae bacterium, assembly GCA_050290065.1. Taxonomy (GTDB): domain Bacteria; phylum Bacteroidota; class Bacteroidia; order Bacteroidales; family Marinilabiliaceae; genus Saccharicrinis. Next base: position 6,628 of record JBNKGY010000114.1, on the reverse strand, counting down.
ACTTTCCCTGTATTTGCAGTTTGAAACATATGATTTACACTTTCAATTTCTTTCACCAAGTATTTACTATTTCCTCCTTTTATTAATGCGGTCTCAATTGCAGGTAAATTTTGTTCGGGCAATACCTGAATATCTTTTTCTCCAATTAATGCCAGAACTGGACAAGTAATTTTCTCTAAATCAGTTGCTGGATTATAGTTGATGAAAAATCTGTACCAATCGCTATTGAAGACTGATACGGTATTATTAATCAATTGATTGGTGTCTTGAATAGGTTGTAGTGACAAAACATCAAAGTTGTTGTTTAATAACTTTTTTAATTCTTTTTCTGCGATTTCTTTATCAGGCTCTGATTGTATAATTGAGATTAAATCCTGTCTTAGTTTTAATTGTTTTGCAATGTCGTTTCTACTTAAATCCTGAAACATTTTTTCAGTTTGTGCATATATTATTTCTTCCCCCGATATTCCCGAACCTGCCAGCAATGCAATATAGGCTAAATCGCTGTTGTTTGCTGCAACCATTGTGGCAATTATACCGCCTTCGCTATGTCCTAAAAGTCCAATGTTTTTAGGTAATACATTATTTTGTTTTTTCAAGAACTGGATACAGCTATTAACATCGGTTGCAAAATCGGCTGAGGTAGCACTATAAAAATTACCTGTTGATTTACCAACCCCGCGGTCATCGAAGCGCAATACTCCAATTCCTTTTTTTGTCAGATAGTCTGCAATAACCAGAAAAGGTTTGTGACCAAAAATAGTTTCATCCCTGTCTTGTGGTCCGGAACCTGTAATCAATATTACAACAGGATATTTTCCAACAGAATCAGGTAATGTCAATGTTCCTGCCAATTTGATATCATCTAATTTGTTCTCAATTAAAACCTCTTTCGAATAATACGGATATGGTTCTTGTGGCGTTTGAGGACGATAGAATCCACTTGACTCCAAATTGACAATTTTAAGAGTTAAGGGCATTGATAGCCCTCTTTGTTCAAATGTGCCAATTATCTCATCTTTATTATTGCCCATTTTTCCGCTATAAGTAACACCTATCATTGGTATTTTAATAACAACTTCTGATTCTTCGAATGAAACTTCTTCTACAGGCAAACCATAAGCATTTTGGTCGGGACTGTCAAACGTTGCTTTAAATTGATTTTCTGATTCCACGATATGAAATACAATGTTAAGTTTAGTACCTTGTATATCTAATGTGCCATTCCATTCTCCTGTAAGTTGACAGAAAGCAAGTTTACTTAGGAGCGTAAATAATAGTATGATTGAATTCTTTTTCATCGTGTTAAGGTATAATTGTTTTATAGCTCTTCGAGTTCTTTTAATGAGTTTTCTATTTCTTTTTGAATATTAGAGAATTTGAGTTTTATCTCTTTTTTTAACCACCAAGGTGTTGCCAAAAGCAAAACAGTAATTGCGATGACAAAATATGGGCTTTGTATTATTAAATCGTTGCCCGAAAAATTTATTTGGCTAAATCCCCCAATATCATAAATGTATTTAGAGGTGTAAATTAGTATCATACAAATACTAAAGGTTAGACCAATAAAGAAGTCAATTCTCAATACTTTAATTAAATAATTCCGGATATTGAGTAAGGAGTTTTTTATCGTATCGGTATGATAATTCTGTTGGAAAAAAGCTAATTTCGAAATGTCACGCAACATATTTAAAAGAAGAAAAACAACAACCACAATTAGACCTAAATAGGTATTTGTTGGAAATAACTTACCTAAATCAATTTGCACATAGATAGTTGCTACAATAGTGAATAGTAATGCTATGCCGTAGATTATTCCGCTACGTTTTGTTCTTTTTTCTAATTTTCTGATTATATGACCACTTTGTGTTGTAATAATCCTTTCAATATTTTCTTCAGCCAACTTTTTACCAATAATTTTTTCATCAGCCAGTGTGTTCCAAATATTTTTTAACTCATTAGTTTCCATGATTCAATTTTTTCTGAAGTTCAGTTTTTATTCGATTTATTTTAACACCGGTGTATGTTTCTGATATACCTACTATCTCTGAAATTTCTTTATAACTATAATCTTCGAGATACAGAATAATTATAGCCTTTTCAATATCACTTAACTGATTAATTGCGCGATAGAGTTTTTCTTTCTTTTCAGATTCTTTGTTACCAGGGTTATCGGGAATGTCAAGTTCTGACTGTGATAGATTTATTGTTTTAGGTTGGTTTTTTTCTTTTCTTAATATATCAATAGCTGAATTTAATGCTACCCTGTACATCCAAGTCGAAAATTTTGATTGCTTCCTAAAATTTGGGTATGCCTTCCATACTTCAATTATTATCTCCTGAATATAATCTTCCTTTCCAGGTCTGTTATAAAAGTAGATATTACATACTTTGTGAATTATTCCTTGATTCTCCTGTAATAGCTTAGTAAATTCTTTTTTCACAATTAATCAGTTTGTTTTAATCAATATGTCGAAAATTAAGGTACGTTTATTACAGAATAATAAGAAAAAAACTTCACGGCAGAAGCTGAGAGGCTTTTGGGTTGACAAAAAAACAAGTGTGTGAAAGCGAATTGATGATTGTAGGGTGGGCTGAAACACTCTTGCTTTGTGCGTTAGGTCTCATTTTATCTTGTCTTTTTGGTGGGTGGTTTTCATTGTAGCGCGGATTTTTTCCGCTTGTGCCTAATGGCAGTCTGTCAAATTCCTTTATGCTGCCATTTTAAACCTTAAAAATAGGTTGATATGTTCTTAAGGGCTTTTAGGTGAGGTTTGTTTTCAGGATATGCAATTTTAGATTTATTTTTGACTCGCTTATTTGGGCTAAAAACCTTACGAATAGCTTTATGATGGTCGCCCCTGAAATTGGCGATGGTGTTATGATCGGGCTTGAGTTGTTGCAGTAAGCACATCATTTCAATGATACGCGTGCATTCTTGTTCCAATACACGTGAACTGCGCATACAGTCGAGATTACTGCACCAACTTTAAGCAGTTCTTAGGCTATGACAGAACCCATTTTACCACTCGATTCGTTAGGAATAAACCTCACAGGGTATAAATATTCTCTTTTTGGCCCCACTACCAATAATATTCTTTCCCCTGTTAACATATTTATTGTTTAAAATGCCCTGTGAAATTTAATTTCAGTATCGTTTACCTTTAGCGATACTGTTTTACAATTGCTGGGAAATGTTATTTGGTAAGAGTTCTGGTTTCTTAACAAAGTTATAGCATCCTTATTTTCGTATAAACCGGTACATTCCACAATCCCATAAATTGAATAACGGGTAACTCTTAACAATGTATTTTCTATATCGAAAACAAACCACGAACCTGCACCTTCGCCACTTAACCATTGTGCTTTTTCAGGAATATTAGGATATCGTTCAGGCGGTGGCAAAGTAGCTCTAAGCAATTGTTTATCTAATTTACGTAAAGGACAAAAAGGCTCCCCTTTGAGTAATTTTGGCAATACCAAACGGTTATCAAGTGCATTTACATTGCTTATCGGCGTTGGCGTTAGGGGGACTTTGAAATTTAAACCGAACCAATGCCAAAAATCCGGTTTCCCTGCTCTAATTGCTGTGTTAACAAAACGGGAACAGTTGCTACCATTTGTCCTAAACGGACCATAGGGTATCGGACTTTTTTTTTCTAATTGCTTTGCTTTTAGAAAAGCTGATTCAAAATTTATTGGGCAATAGGAAGCATATAATTCACCTTCGCCATGACAGGCCGGGTTACTTTGTAATTCATAAAGTATCTCCCAAAAGTTCTCCAACTTTTCAAAATTTTCAGTAAAAATTGGAATTGTTTTTATTTCAAGATCGTGGTCGGTTTCAGCACTCCGCACCCTGCCATGTTTGTAGGGAGCATGATAACGCCCAAAATCGAAATAATGGGCTTTCTGGTTCTCACTGTCAATCAAAACCAAAGCTGCATGACCTACTTTGTAGTAATTATTTTTGTTTATGCCCAATAATAAGGTAATGGGGTCGTACCATGCACCCGGCTGCTTGCAGTAGGTTTGAGGCCACGCCAGTGCAATGGCAAAGCCTTTATGTTTATTATCGGTGTTCATAATTCAATTTCATTAACAGAATTATTCAACAATTCGGAATAGTTCATGTGTAACCTTTGCCCCAAAGCCGATATTTGTGTAATGCTTACCGTTTTTAAACCACCTTCACGTTGCATGATTACGTTTATTGCATTGTCGTTGGTATGATTGCCCGAATGAAAATTAAATATTTTTTCTTTTGATATATTACCTTTGTGTTCTTTATAAAATCGTTCAAACCATTCTTTTCTGGTTTTGCGGTGTTCTTCGTTGTAAAGCGTAACCGACGACCAAATATAAGGGCTTTCTTTATCCAACTGACGAAAATATCTATCGTTCCCATCCCAGATAAACTCAGTTAAATCTTTAATTGCACCCTTACTTTGTCTTAGGGCGACAATGGTAAAAGGTTCTACATTTCCCAAATCTATTTGCGATAAATACTCTTTTGCTGAAAGTGTTGATTGTGAAAATTCAAGTAAAATAGTTCCCCTGCTTTTGGTGTGGTAATCTTGTTTTTTGTGTACAACAAAACCACCATTGAGCAGGCAATTTATATCCCCCTTATCGTTCATGGCAATCCACGTACCTCCAGCTTTTTCATCTTTGGGAAATGCTAATTTACAACTATTATAAGGATATATTTCAGGTGGTAGCGTTGGGCGAAAATCCCTTTCATCACGGTTCGAGGTAAGGACAAACGAACTTAACTGCGTTGCTGGTATGTATGTTACTGTGCACATTGATCTTTTCGGTATCTGATGGTTGAATAGGCCACGCCAAAATGCTCATCCGTAATATTACCCAAGCCAAGGGCAATCAGCCCTGCTTTAATGAGGGCCTGATGGTGGGTACTGTGTTCGATACAATAGGCTAATTCCCGGCCAACCGAACTATTTATATGATTTTGAGTATTACCTCCTGTTGTATAATCGGCTTCAAGTTTTACATGCAAATCAATGTCTAAAATATCAATTCCATTCATCAGCCTGTCAATGGTCTGTTTGGCAAATTCTAAGCTGTTTTCAATCTTTATATCTCTTTCACGTTTATCATAGCTAATTGTACCGGAAAAAGAACCCGAAACCAACAGCAAATAAAATTCGAGAATATGCCGGGTGTGTTGTCCAATACTTGCACCTGAGAGTATTTCGGGTTTAGCTGTGTAATTTACATCGGTTAAAATACCAAGTAAATCCCTAATTTGTAATAAGTTTTCTTTTGCAACCGATTTCATAATATTATGTATTAATTGTTTCGATAATCATTTGCCCATTATTTTCCAACTCAGCATATAATTCAACTTTTGGGATGTTTGGAACCCAAAATGTTCCTCCCGAAATGGTAATATAGATTCGGTTTTCTATCACCTCTTTGACTACCGAAACAGTATAGACTTTAAATTTTCCATTACTGTTTTTCTTCGATTCAAATATATTTCCGCTATATCCACAAAAATGGAATTGCGCATATGAATCGATCTTTTTCGAATATACGACACCATAAGAGAACTTCTATTGAATCCACATAAGGAGTTCATGTTTATGATTTTCAGTTTGTTTTAACCAAAATAACTGTATGGGGTCGTGAAGGTTTAGTTTATTATTTACATCGGTATTTAACGAATAAATAAATTCATCTGCACCTTTGCTCCGACCAATAGAAAATAACCGTGTATTTGCCACATTGGATTCTTTAAACCCCGTGAGCGTAATTCCTAACAAGAGAATTACAAATATGTTTAGAACATTCTTCTCATACAAATGGTTTATGCATTAAGACTTACTGAACGGGTCGTTAATTCCGGCAAATGCTTTTAGTTCCTCTATTGCCACATGATCATCTAAATGTTTTCCGTAATGGGCTTTCACGATTTTAAAATTCTCGTCAATAAAAAAATCGGCGGGTATCAGGTTCAAGCTTGCGTCTTTGTCTTCGGGCAAATTCAGCTCTTTCGTTTCTTTTTTTGCCTTTACAACATTGGCTACAAACATGGTTTTCATCATTTTCAGGGTCGACTGTTCAACGCCATACTGTTTGTAAACCTTTTTATCGAGGTCGCCAATAAGTGGCCAGGGATTAATTCCCTGATGAAAAACCGATGATGAAAGTTTTTCATTTGAGCTTTCGAATAAAAACACCAATTGCACCCCTGTTTTTTTCAACCTTAAGTTATGACCCATAATTTGATGTACCCTGCGGTTGCAAAAGGGACAACTTACATTCCTGTAAAAACTTAGGATGATTTTCTTACCCCTGTAATTCGATAATTTTACATCGTTGCCGTAAATGTCTTTAGCAACAAAATCTAATGCGGTATTGCCTGTTTGAAGTTTCATAATTATAAAAATGTATGTTTTACAAATTCTTTTATCAAATTGACGGGCGTCTATGTAAAACTGACAAATTGGATAAACTTTTTTTTAGAAATACTTTTCTTATCATTTAATTCAAAGAATATAAGCCAGATAAAATTAACAAATGATTAACCTGAGTTCGACATAAGATTTTGAATTTATCTCATATAATCAAGATTATATAGGTATTCGATAGAACGTTGTTT
>JBNKGY010000113.1:0-12431 GCA_050290065.1 Marinilabiliaceae bacterium | reverse complement strand
TAGAGGTCGGTAGCTAAGCACTTATTAATTCAGATTGATTAATTCGGTCAGCATCGACCATTCTTCGTATTAGATTATTAAAAATATTGTCTTTCATTTGAGACCGATTAATTCGATAACAAAATTCGGCAAAATATTTATCGATATGGCTCTCGCTGACCCAAGAGTAGGTTGTGCGAATCCATGATTTAACTTGATGTATCATGGTGTGTAGAGCCTTGAAGTTTATGCTTCCCATACTTTCTAGTTGTTCAATGGTGTAATCTTTCAGCAATAGGCGATACCCTCTCCTGCAGTCGGTAGTTACGGCTGTCTCTGTAGAGATGCGGGCTTCAAAAAGACGTTTTAATTCTTTCGATGAATAATTTTCAATTTTTATTGAGTACATTCTTTTTACCTTCCCATCATCTGTAAGTTTCTACTGCACACACCGCTTTTTTCTTTTTGCTATGGTAGCTTCTACCTACCGCTCCCTGTTCTTTCCCGTCAACAACAAATTCATCTACATGTACATTACCATCCATAGGATGCTTACCACTAGATTTCATGGCTTCCCTAGCTTTATGCATAAACAGACCTGCTGTCTTTTCCGTTACTCCAATTCGATCGGACATGTAACTTGCTGAAAGGCTTTTAGTGGTGGTTGACATCTCAAAACAGATGTAAAAAGCCTTACGTAAACCAAACTTTACCTTGTGAAATAGGGTGTTGGCATTAACTGATTCAATAGGAGCACATTTATTGCAGGTGCGCTCGTAGTTCTTATGTTTTTGATAAGCTGAATGTCCACATTTCTGACATTTATATCCATCATGCCACTGGATTTCAGCTAAGTATTCCATGCAGTCTTCGTCTATTCTGAAGCGATCAGCTAACTCAAATAGGTTCTGACCTTTGAAAACATTCATTAAACCATTGATTTTGTTGGCTTCATATATATATATTTATCAACTAACCACTATAATCTTTTTTTCATTCAGGATATTTTTGGTAAATAGATTGGCACAACCTGGCGACGCTACGACTATAGAAAGGCAAACCATATGACAAAGCCCTCATTACGGGGTTTGCAAACTGATAAAAAAAGGTAGCGCCAGGGAATTTTATTTCAAATATGATTCACCCGAACGCTACCTCCTGTTTAAATATATTATTTAATAAACTTCCAGTAATCGAAATTGAACAATTCGCCATCGCTACCTACAAAAACGAAATACAAATCGTGAACGCCCTTAACTTTATCGGCCTTGGTGGTGAATGTTTTCCAGCTATCTGCCCCTCCGGTATTGGTAATTTCACAAATACCAATTAACGGGCCATCTTCAGCATCAACACGAATCTCAATTTTTCCACCGGTTACAGATGCAACTGTTGCTTCGAACTTCTTTGCGCCATTGGCAAAATCTACACTTCTTACTTTTAGGTAATCTTTATCGTTGATTTGTGTAACATACATTCCTTTAGAACCTTTTGCTGTTTTCAAACCTTCGGACCAGGCAATAGTTTCAGCTTCGGTTCTTTTATAAGGGTTTAAGTTTTCCAGGCTTGTTTTTATACCTTCTTCTGTGGGAATGATTGATGGTATGGTTCCATCGGTATTGTACTTAAACTCTTCCAAACAGGTAGAACGCCTGAATCCACCACCATTAGATAAAGCTTCATTATGGTAAAAGAAAAACGACTTCCCTTTATAATCAATGATTCCGGAATGATTGGTAAAAGCAAGTTTATCATAACGTTCCATGATTAATCCTTGGTATTCCCACGGTCCGGTTGGCGATGTTGATGTTGAATGCCCAATAGATTCAGGTACTCCATTAGCAGCAAAAATTAAGTAATACAGGTTGTTGTGTTTGTAAAACCATGGGCCTTCTACATACTGAGTACCGGGCGTGCCATCTTTTCTTACACTTTTGCCAAACGACCCGGACACCATATCAACGGCAACAATACCGTTTTTACCAATATTCTTGTCGTACGAAATCATATCTTCATTCAATTTCACATACCAAACATCGGGATTGCCCCAGTACATCCAGGCTTGTCCATCGTCATCAATAAATACAGTAGGGTCAATATCGTTCCACAGATGATCGCTCTCGATGAGTTGTTTGCCTAATGCGTCAGTAAATGGCCCATATGGCGAGTCGGCCACCAAAACACATATACCTGTTCCGTGAACAGGCACATAGAGGTAATATTTGCCGTTTCGTTGAATACACTGAACAGCCCAGGCACCATTTTTCTTTTTTGCCCATGCAATATCTTTTTCTAACGATGCTACTGCACCATGGTCGGTCCAGTTTACCATATCTGTTGTTGAATAGCAACGCCAATCGTACATGGTAAAGAAATTGTTGACCGTGTTGTCCTCATCGTGCGATGTATAAAGATAAACGGTATCATTACAAACCATTGGTGCCGGGTCGGCAGTAAAATAGGTTTGAATAACTGGATTTTGTGAAAATCCTACTGTTGTGAAAAAGATCAACAACAACACTGCTTGTAAGACTTTTTTCTGCATTCTGTTTCAAATTAAAAATTTATTCATTGTTTAATTCCGGTTCGCAACAACTTTGCTCAAGTTTTTGGGCGTACTTTTTAACTTTAACCAAGAGAATAACGCCTAGAATTATTTCGGCAAGGGCAAAATAGTTTACATGCTTAGAGTTTGTTTTTGTTGTAGTTACTCTTTGCTCATTATTAAATTCCTGAGATTGATTAAAATTGTTCGTGTTATTGGTTACATATTCGGTATTGATGTTGGTATTGTATGTGTACGAAATAAAATTGTTGGCGCCACTCAGTATTACTACAAAGGCAAAAACAATTACCACAAGCCTATAAATAGCTGTTTTTCCAATATTTAGCTCACCAACAGACTCATTTTCTAAACCAAAGAAAGGTATTATTTTATCCGTTTTTAGAATGAAAAAATAAGCCACAGCCAATGGCAATGCAAAACTCGCTATCAACGACAATGCAACGAAAAACATAAACAGCCCACCACCACCCACTTGGTGGCTCATATCCAGATAGGAGGAAATAACCCCCATAGCACTCACCAAGGCAGTGGAAGCTTTTACTGCAGTCCAAAAGGCTATTATCCCAACTATTTTCAGAGTAATTGATATTATTTGTTTAGGTTTCATTTTTTATTTGTATTACAATTATTTAATGTGAGTCAATTTATATAGTAACACTCCGTGTGCCGGAACTTTAATAGCCAGCTTTTCGGAGTTGGCATCTAAGTCTGCAACATCTTTCTGACGCCAGAGGTCACGCACGTTAACTTTTCCTGTGATGCCTAATTGTTCGAAATCGTTGTACTGAATATCGATAACCTCCGTTCCGAAGTTGCAGAACCCAACAGCACGACTGCCTTCTTCGAGTTCTTTTACATAAATTCTTAAATCACCGATGGTTTGTATACAGTTAGCTTGTTTGCCAAGCGGATCCTGGTTTACATCAATTACCTCATCGTTGGTCAACAGGTTAAGGGTAAAATCATCGAGTTGCTCCATGTCACACCCAATTAATAATGGTGCAGCAAAAAGACTCCACAAACTAATGTGCAAATATTGTTCATCGGGTTTTAGCTTGCTGGGATGGGTATTTCCCCAACCAACATGGCCAACAACCAACATATCGGGGTCGTTCCAATTACCGGGTTTGGCATAAGGAGCCGACTTTTCATGGTCAATAGCAATGTTTTTCATGCTTACCCAAGTGTCGGTAATATCGTTAGTAGTGCGCCAGCAATTGCCGCCAACCGAGCCGCCCCATTTCCAAACGTCGGACATACCATATTGGCATACACTATAAACAATATCACGAGGTTGCTTACGAAGGTAATAGCCCATCAATTTGAAAGGTTTCATGGCAGTTTCCAACTCTCCGCCACCATTGTAGGATAGCGATGACACTTTATAAGGATCATTATCGGGCAAGCCATCAATTACGTTTCCATAGCTACACCAGTCATATTTCAGGTAGTCGAAGCCCCACTCGGCATAAGTTTCGGCATCCAGTTCCTCGAAACCAAAACTACCTGCACAGCCACCACATGACCATGGGCCGGGGCTGGAATACAGGCCAATTTTCAAACCAAGACCATGTACATAACCGGCAAGGCCTTTCATGTCGCCAAACCTTTCGTTAGGCACAATTCTCCCGTTGGCATCTCTTAATTTACCTCTTAGCGAAGCATCTTCCGAATCGCGATGGTTATTCCAAAAATCATCTATGTTAATGTATGTCCAACCGTGATTGATAAGCCCGCTTTTAACCATCGCATCGGCCGCACTTTTTACTTTTTCGGCAGACACCTCTTGAGCAAAACAGTTCCAGCTGTTCCATCCCATAGGCGGTGTCAAAGCTATTTGATCACCGCACTCAATACAAAATTCTCTCTCATCAATGCCTTTTTCATTTTTTGCCTGCAGGGTTACAACATAAGTACCTTTCTTTGCCAATTTCCCTGTTATTAAACCTGATTGTTCGTCAATTACCAACCCTTTAGGCAGCCCTTTGACCGAAAAAGCCATTGGCCTGATACCTGTTGCTGTAACAAGAAACCGAAACGGCGAGCCCGGGCGCACTCCAAAAACCCTGGCTCCGGTTAATCTTGGCGTATCTGCAGGTTCAGGCGTAAGAATATAAGGCTCGCTGGCAATTGGATTATAGGTCTCAAATGTATTAACTCCTGTGGCTTCAAATTTGGCATCAGCCCAGTTAGCATGGTCATAATAATTGCCATTGCCGCCATCGCCTACCACCAGTTCAACTTTCTTTACGCCGGTTAATGCAACAGAACACTTTTTAGCCGAATCGCCTAAATGCATTATGCCACTGGACCAAAGTTTTTCGCCATCACCATAAACTTCAAATTCAACAGCAGGTTCGTGCCCCTTCATCTCATCATCGAGTCCTACTTTTGCTGAAAACAGCTTTGCATTTCCATCTGTTAAAATAGTTAAGGAGCTTATGGCATGAGTCGCAAAGCCACGTGCAAAAGTTTGCCTGGCAATGGTCATAGTGTTACCATCTAGCGATTTATTTTTCATAGGTATGCCATACCCTTGGGTAGCTGTACTTAAGTCCAGTTCATCGAGCCAAACAGTTTTATTGGCCCTATTTTGTAGCCCACAAGAGCAAAGCAATAGAATAAGTCCAATAACACTTGCTAATGTACTATGCTTCATCACATTCATTTATCTTTATTTTATTTACCTTTTATAATTTCACAGACACTTTTTCTCCATTGTATTTAACAATATTATCAAACGATTCAATAACCTCATCGCCTACTGCTTTGTCTTTTACTACTTTAACAAAACGGAAAGTGCGCTCTTTAAGCATTCCCGGGAAATCACCCTCGCGGCCATTAATGGTTAATATTTGTTCAGCATCATTCCAGTTAAAAGTAATGGTTGAATAAATACCCTTTTCATAATTGTAATTGTCATTTTCATCCTCATACAAAATAAATTCGCCATCGGCACCTTCGTAAATCCTTATTTCGAGGTTATCCCAATTCTTTTCCTCAGCATATTGTACTTTGGGGCCTATTGGAATAATACTGCCTGCTTTAATATAAACCGGTACGGTATTGATGGTGGTTTCCCTGGTAATTGTCTGGCCACCATTAAATTTCTCATTGGTCCGGAAGTCGTACCAATCAGCACCTTGAGGAAGGTAAACAGTTGTTGATTTAACAGGGGTAAAATCCACTACCGGGAAACCATCTTCGCCTATTTCCTGCCCTGCATCCCAACCGGTTTTTTTATCAACTTTCACTACTTTTTCTGGTGTGTATTGAGCTTTAAGTACAGGGGCAACCAAAATGGATTTTCCAAACAGGTATTCGTCATTCAAATCCCATACACTTTTATCCTGAGCAAAATCCATCACCAAAGCACGCAAAAAGCTGCCTTGCTTACTTGTTACATCCCACGAAGTAGAGTAAATATATGGCAACAATGAGTAACGTAGTTTGATGGCGCTTTCAATGGCATCGTAAATTGGTTCGCCTTTTTTTCCGAAATAATATATTTCTCTTTTAAGGTCTGTACCATGGGAGCGCATCATAGGTGTAAACACCCCATATTGCAACCAGCGCACATACAACTCCTGAAAAAGTGGATTTTTTGAAGCTGTTCCATCCATACTAGATTTATTGTAAGCACCGGCAAAAAAACCGCCGATATCAGAGTTGAAATTAGGATTGCCCGTAAGGGTGAAGTTAAGTCCCGCTGGAATCTGATTACGCAATGCATCCCATGACGACCCCAAATCGCCCGACCAAACATTGCAGCCATAGCGCTGTTGGCCAGCAAAACCGGAACGGGTTAAAATAAATACACGCTTATCGGATGATTGCTTGCGCTGATGTTCATAAACACCCCCAACCGTTTCAAGTGGGTAGGCATTGCGCACCTTTCTGAAAGAGCCCAAATAAGTTTTATTGTCGAAATCCTCAGGCTTCACATCCAAATGGTCAGGCTCAGTTGAGTCCATCCACCAGCCATCTATTCCCAAAGAGAAAAGTCCTTTATTCAGGTATTCCCAATAGATATCTTTTGCTTCCGGATGATAGGCATCGTACACCTGAACACCTGATGGAACATTCATATCAGGCGGCCAGCCTTCTTTTCCTGATTGTGGCCATGTTTGAAAATCCATCAACATGCCTTTTTCCTGCAATATTTTAAATTGTGGCGTTTGGGGGCCAAAAGATGCCCAGATAGATATAATAAGGTGGGCATTGAGATTATGCACATCGTCAACAAATTTTTGCGGCTCGGGAAATCCAGGATTTAAAAACTTCATGGCATTCCAATGATAATTGTCGCCCCAATATTGCCAGTCCTGAATAATACCATCTAATGGAACTCCCAATTGGCGGTACTTTTCTACCACCCCAACGGTTTCATCCTGGCTTTTATAACGCTCTCTACTTTGCCAAAAGCCATACGCCCAGAGTGGAAACATAGGCACTTCGCCGGTTAAGCTCCTCATTTGGGTGACTACTCCATCGGCATTTTCGCCATACATAAAATAGTAGTCGATACAATCGCCAACTTCGGAAAGGAATTCTGTTCCAGCTTCATTGTCGGTAAAGGTTGTTGGCGAATAATTATCCCAAAACAAACCATAGCCTTTCACCGATTGAAAGAAAGTAGTAAAATCCCAGGTATTATTCTGTACCATATGAACTTGTTGATTACGTTGCGACATTTTACCGTTCTGTAAAATACCAAGCCCATATATCGCCTCATCCTTTTCGAGGGTGAAAGATTGTTTTATTGAGTAGGTTTCCTCTCCTGCATCGTTAAACGGCTTAAAAATGCCACTCCCTGATTTTTCAGTTAAAAGCATTTTGCCCTTTGCCGATATATACGAAAGTGCACCTGAAATTTTATTAACATTTACTGTCAAAGCTTCGGTTACTATGGCAATAATGGTGTCTGATTCATTTACAGAAAAAGCAGCTTCCCCGGCCTGTTTCACAACTGAAAGGCTCTTTTTATCAATCTTTTGCCCAGGCAAATATTTTACTACACGTACTATTTCTGGTGAATAAAACTGCACTTCAACCACCGTAGAATCAATGGTCGTTTTTATTCCTAAAGCTGTTTTCTCATACGACTGCTCACCACAGCCAACTAACAGCATTAATATTAACGCTAATGGATAGTAGATAAATCTCATTTTCATAAATTTTTATATTACTTATTTGGGTGCACAGATAAAAAAGTAAAGCAGTTTACAACTTATCACGGTTTCTTGTATTCATTCTTTTTTAAAAAATTGTATTTAAAATATTTTTTAGTCGGATAAAGGCGCATTTAAGTGCTTGATTATCTGTTATTCTTTGGTTAAAATATATTTTATTACATCTGAATATTAATGAGTTACTAAATTTTAACGAACTATCGAAAACAAATACACTATGAAACCCACATTGTGGGCTATATAGCTGACGCATTTAAAAGCGCAACACACAACAGACTCTATGTGGAAATAAGCTTAGGCAACTCAAAAAATACTCGCCCTTAATTAGTGTTCGTCTATAAAGTCCAACTACTACGTTGTTACTCAAAATCCAAATCCTCATATACACTGTTATACTTCGGTTTGAATTTTTCACACGCCTTGTATTTAAACTTTATACTCCAGACACCCGACTTTATGGACAGGCACTAATTAGTTTCTTATTACAATTTTTTTAACCACAAATTGCTTTTCATTACTTATTTTCAAGAAGTAAATTCCATTGGAAAGACCAGCTGGCAATTGTATTTCAGAGGTCTCCGGAATTGAAATACTCATTACTATATCACCTTCATTATTAATAATTTCAGCTTTGGTATATACCATGTCTGCAGCCTTAATGGTAATAATATGAGCAGCAGGATTCGGGTAGATTTCAAGTTCTCCGGTTTTGTTCTCTTCTATACCTGTTTCAGTTTTTTTATTAAGTGTGAAATAATTGACATTATAACCACCTTGTTGTGCAAAAAGCTTCAAATAATGCTTGCCTGCAGGAATTGTAAGACTAGATTCAACAGATTGATATACTTGCCAACCGCCTGTATTTGGAACATTTACCTGGCTAATTTTTGTATCATCAAGGTAAACATAAATTAAACCTGTATTATAAATAGATGCTAATCTGTAAGTTATATCGAATTCTGTTTGTGTTGAGGTACTTTCAATAGCATATTCCACCCAGTCTCCGTTATCAATCCAGCCAATATTCAGGTTTCCGTCAACATCGCCGGTTGTCTCAGTTTCTATTCCGGATTGAGTTATAAAGTCTTCTGCCTGTATTTTTGAAGGTATCATTTTCCATGTTGGAATGGCTATTTGATTGTCTACCGGAAAACCGGAAAAACTCTCTAATACACCTTTATCTGCAGAAGTAACACTTCCGGGAGTATAGCTAAGAGTGACAAGGTCTGCGTTGTGTAAATTTTTCGACAAAGTAAAGGTTACAATACTGTTTTCAACTGAATAATTGGTCAACGAAATATTCTCTCCATTTACCTCAAGACTGAACTGACTTAATTGTGTGCTTTGCATAAGCATTGGTTTTGAAAAGCTAACAGAAAGCCCGATACCGGAAGCCGATGTTTTGGCCGAAACTATGCTGACAGGCAAACCTTTTGCATTGTTTCTTACATTTGTATTTTCAAATGATTTTAGCAATCCATTTTGTGTAGTTTTAATAGCAGTGCCCGAATATGAAAGAGAAAGCTGATAGTCGGCATATACTGTTTGACTCAAAGAAAATTCCAAGGTGGTGTTGTCGTTGTTTTCAAATGAAGCCTGAACAAAAGTAACCGAAATATCGCTGTTATAATTCGCATGCAAAGTAAAACCAGAAAGATCATCGGGAAGTTCCATCTCCATATTGAATTTTGCAATAAGTGCATCTCCGTTTTCGTTGACAGAAAGCTCAGTTATACGAGGAGATGCTCCGGGCAGTAAGTTATCAACCAATACATTGGTAAGCGTTCCCAGTTCTTTTTCTAAAGTAGATACTACATTGCCACTGGAGTACGAAAGGCTTATTTCATTGGTATTGTCAATGGCTTCGGTAAGTGTAACAATTAATTGTTTTTCGCTGGCGTAAGTTACATTTTCAATAGTTGCATCGGTATTGTCTACTTTTACACTAAAGCCATCGTAGCTTGCTAACTCTTCAATCGAAATGCTGAATAACACCTTTACCTCCCTTGTATTATCATCGCTTACGAATGCTTGCTCAAACTGAGGCACTCCCCATGTGAGAGAATAGTTTTTGCAAAAATTCCATATTTCTTCACTGGTATTAACTCCGTTAGGGTTTAACGAATGCCAATGCCCCACTCCTTCAAGTTCCAATAAAACAATTTCCACATCATCTGTACCTTTTCCCCAGTAGTGTTTTGTTGCATTAGAATATGGTTTGCTTTCCGGATAAGGGGCAGTAACTACTTCAGTTGCCGGACATCCGTTTCTTGTAATCCATGCATCAATACAAGTAGCTACCCCGGAAAAAGGCACAACCGGGTCGCCTGTTCCATGAGTATGTATAATAGGTATAGGACGCGAACTATTGGTATTTGGGCCTCCCATTAGATATCCGCTCACAGGGGCAAATGCGGCTATCTTATCGGCAATTTTTGTTGCTGCATGATAGGTCATCATTCCTCCCATAGAAAAGCCGGAAAGGTAAACCCTGTTTCTGTCAATATTATAACGGTCTGCCATTTCGTCGATAATAGCCAGAATAAAATCAGTATCGCTGGTGCCGTACAAATCCCACGAATTATTGATACCTGCCGGATACACTACCACAAATCCATTGGCATCGGCAACAGTTTCCCATTGAGTTTGATTTTTTTGGTAATTAATATCCTGATTTAAACCATGTAATGATAAAAGCAGGGGGCTGTTTTCCTGAATACCAGAGGGGGCATATACCAGCATTTGCCGGGTAGTTGCCCCAACCTGAATGTCTTCAATCTGAGCATTGAGTATTGTTGATAACATCAATAAAATGATGAATGCAAGTAAAGTTTGCAGTTTGAACGATTTCATTTATCCTGGATTTTAAAATTTGTACATTTTCTATATAACTCTGCCAATAAATTCAATTTTCTATTTTCAACATTACTGAACTTACGGTTTGAACACCCACCAGTCAAAATTGAACAGGTCTTTTTCTCCTTTAAATACAAAGTATACATCGTGTATGCCTTTAATATTTTTTACCGGAGTAGAAATTATTTTCCAGATATCGCCTTCTCCCGAACTATTTACTTCTACTGTTCCGAGTATTTTTCCGTCAATTTTATCGGCATGTATTTCTATTTTCCCACCATACAATGAAGCTACACTTACCTCAATTGAAGATACGCCTTTTGAAAATTCGACACCTTGTACCTTAATGTAATCGCCATTATGAATACTGGTTACGAAAAGCCTGTCGGCTATTTTATTTCCTTTATCCCAAGGAATATTGCGTTCCCATTCGGTAGCAAATTCTGTTTTAAGCCCTTCACTAAAAGCAATGTTTTCGGCCTGATTTTTAATATAAGGATTTAAAGCACCTACTTGCTGAAGCTGAGTTTCTGCCCACCAAGGCAGTTGTATTATCGTACCATCTGTATTGTAGTTCATTTTAGCCACACAAATTGAACGCCTTTCGTAATGTTTGCTCATGGTTTGCTTTAAAATTGAATAGTTAAAACCAAACACATAAGAATTCCCTTTAAAATCAACAATTCCCGGATGGTTTCCCGATGACCTCTCGTCCGGATCCATTATTGTTCCTTTACATTTCCATGGACCTGTCGGGCTATCGCTCATGGCATAGCCAATACCTTCGGGGCAACAACGCGATGCCCATGCCAAATAATAATGCTTGTTCTTTTTCCACATCCAGGGGCCCTCGGTATACGATGCTTCTGGAGGAGTTCCCGTAAAGTCAATGGAAGCCACATGAATATCACTTGCCAGAGAAATCATATCTTCGTTTAGCAAAGCATAATAACAAGGGCCATTGCCGCCCCAGTACATGTATGCCTGACCATCGTCATCTATAAACACAGTTGGATCATAATCGCCGTGGTCTTCACGGAAAACCAAAGGCTTGCCAAGCGCATCAACAAAAGGCCCATACGGACTGTTTGATTCCGCCACGCCAATGGCCATTTTACCCTGATAAATTGTAGGGCAATACAAATAGAATTTTTTGTTGCGGGTAACGCACTGTGGAGCCCATGCGCTGTGTCCATCAGCCCATTTAAATGTTTTATGTGATTCTTTTACTCCTGCAATTATTCCATGATCAGTCCAGTTGACCATATCAGTTGAGGTGTAAAGCATCCAGTTAAACATTATAAAACCAAAGGCATTCCCCTCATCATGACTGGTATAAAGAAACACCGTATCGTTGTAAAACATAGGTGCAGGATCGGCTGTATAACTTGTTTGAATTATTGACTTTTGTGCATGCACTGCTATTGCCAGTAAGAAACTGCATATAAACATTAAATTTCTCATTTCCTTATCGTCTTT
Source organism: Marinilabiliaceae bacterium (assembly GCA_050290065.1). Lineage (GTDB taxonomy): Bacteria > Bacteroidota > Bacteroidia > Bacteroidales > Marinilabiliaceae > Saccharicrinis. Next base: position 359 of record JBNKGY010000113.1, on the reverse strand, counting down.
TTATAAATTTTAATACCCCGATCACAATCACTATTTATTGCCATGAGCTAAACAAAACAGTAATCAATTGATTTTATTAGTTTTATCTCAATAATAAACTATTACTTTACCAACCGAACCATATAAACGGCACCAGCTGAAGTACCTTGATGTGATTGAAATTTAACCCTCACTTGTGTTTTTCCTTTTAACATTGAATCGGGGATAACGTAAGTGATAAATCTGTTCTTTCTAATAACCTGAGTTCGATTAAAATTTTAGAATTCAGATTGACATAAAAGACTGATATACAAGGCAAATTTTGCAGGGCTAGCTCGCTAGCTCGATAAATTTAACGAAGTAGATCAGTTTTTTATGCA
>JBNKGY010000112.1:0-12452 GCA_050290065.1 Marinilabiliaceae bacterium | reverse complement strand
GCCTTTTATGTCAATCTGAATTCTAAAATTTTAATCGAACTCAGGTTAATATCATCGGGATATTGGTATAAGACCACAGGTTAATAGTTTTTAACTTACAGTAGTATAGTGAAATAAATGTTATCTGTATTAACTAGTTCCCAAGTACATATTACTTTAAAGTGTAAGTTTGGGCAGGTTGATTCTAAAAGTACTTCCTTTTCCTTCGTCACTATAAACTGAAATAGAACCTCCATTCAATTTAATAAAGTCTTTACATAAAATTAATCCCAAACCGGTACCTTTTTCATTATTTGTACCCGGAGTTGAAAAACTTTTATCTAAATCAAATAGCTTACTAATCATACTTTTACTCATACCTGTGCCGTTATCTTTTATCAGTATGCTGGTTATAGCATTCGTTTCCTCTACTGAAATATCAATTCTACCTTTATGGGCTGTGTATTTCACCGCATTTGTAAATATATTTCCAATAATGGTCATTAATGTATATTGATCTGCTATAATGCAAATATCTTCTGATATAGTTATGTTTACTGTAATATCCTTTAGGTGAGCATTGATCATATAAGGTTCAATAGATTTATAAATAAAGCTTTTTAAATCCAAAGATACTTTGTTGATGCTAATGCCGCCTTGTTGAGCTTTGGCCCAGTTTAAAAGGTTTTCAAGTAATAAATAGGTTTTGTTGGAAGTTACTGAAATGGCTTCAATGTATGTTTTTTTATCCTCATCACTCAGATTATCGTATTCAGAATACAAAATATTCGATAGTCCGGTTAATGAAGTAAAAGGACTTCTCAAGTCATGTGCAATTATAGAAAAGAGTTTGTTTTTATCAGTATTGGCTAACTTTAAATTTTTTTCACTTTTCAACAAATGCTCTTTGGTTTTTTTCAGTTCTGTAATGTCCACACTTACACATAATGATGCTTTTTGATTATCAAAATCGTATATCATTATTGATAAATCTATCCAACGTATTTCGTTCGACTTGGTAAGAATCTTTAAATCGTACCTGTTTTTTACATTTTTACCTTCAAAACGACTGTTTAACCTTTGAGTAGTTTCCTCATGCATGTCAGGATGTATAATTATATATGGGGAGGCACCAATAGCTTCTTCTTTAGAATACCCGGTGAGTTTTTCCCAGAATTTATTTACGTATAAAATTTTGTCCTTCGTATGTATGGATATGGCAGCGGGTGATAGATCAGAAATTTTACGAAACTTCTCTTCACTGGATTTTAATGCTTTTTCTATCATTTTTTGCCTGGTGATATCTTTTGTAAAGCACGATATACCTTCAATTTTATCATTAAAAATAACCGGATTAAATGAAGTTTCAATATACTGTGGTTCGTTGTCAGAATTAAACTCGTCAATGACACTATAGCGTTCGCCCTGAATGGCCTTGTCGAACCTTTCTTTCCAAATTAACCTTAATGAATCAGGCAGATAATCCAATACCTTGTCACCCAAAATAAGTTGATGATTAAACGCTAAGTTAAAATATCGATAAAAATTAGTGTTCAAAACGGTGATTTTGTAATTCTTATCCAAAGACCAGATTGATTCTGTGGTATTTTCAATTTGTGATACCAGATCGGCTTCGCTTTTTTGTAATTTATGCTCGCTTAATTTGTATTGAGTAATATCCTTTGCACTGGTAACCATTACTGTTTCTCCATTATAATCTATTTGTCTTCTGTCTCCAATCTCCACATGAATAGTTCCACCATCTTTACGTTTTACTAAAATTTCATATTTCTTAAAATTTTCATTTTTCAAGCTGTTATATATTGTTGGCCAATATTCCTCTACAACTATTGATTCGATGATATTTTTACCTATGAGTTCTTCCTTTTTATATCCTGTTAACTCTTCACAGGCTCTATTTATATCAATACAAATGCCATTTTTATGGATAATAATTCCTTCAGAAGTTAAATCAGATAATATTTGTAATCTTTCTTCACTTTTAATTAACGCTTGCTCTATTTGTTTTTTTTCGGTTATTTCTTTCGAAAAGGCTGTGGCTCCAATAATTTCATTGTTCTCATTATACACCGGATTATATTCTGTTTCAAAATATCTTCTGTTTTTATCAACTCCATATTCATCAACAGTTGAAAAGCTAATGCCTGAAAAAGCTTTATCAAAACATTGTTTAGCCACCCGCTTGTCTTCGCTACCAATCATAGAATCCAGTATATTCATACCAATTTTTAAATCAATACCGTATAAAGCCTTTGTTGTGGCATAGTGGGTATCGTTAAAATATAAATACTGGTAACTTTTATCTATTGAAAGAATGGTTAAGCCTTTTGAGCTTTCAATGCTTGATTTTAGTAGTAATTGTGTTCTTTTTAGCTTTTCTCTGGCATGAATACGATCCGTAATATCGGAATTCAAGGCTACATAAATTTCTCCTAAAGTTGAATGGTGAAAGGTGGAGATATCAGCATAGCACCAAAAAGAACTTCCATCTTTTCTGATGTTTTTTATTTCGCCATGCCATTCCTGATTTTGTCTTAGTTCTTCAATAATTTCTTTAGCAATTTGTGATGGCGTTTTATTAGTGTTAGGAGCATTTAGTTTGGATACATGTAGTCCTATTAATTCATTATGTTCGTAACCAAAAAGTTCTTCAAATTTTGCATTGGTATAAATAATAGAAGAATCGCTTATGCGTATCATACATAATCCACTAACCATATGCGCAATTATTCGCTCACAAAGGAGTATCTGTTCATCTTTAGGCAATTCTTCCATAATTGTTCTTGTGAGAATCTACTAATATACTATTAAGTTATTAAAAATAATTGATAAGAGAAATAGAAGTGCTTGATTACCAAGTGTAGATATCATAGCTTATTAAAGGTTCTCAATGCTAATTGCTAAGGGTTTGTTTTAATATTATCTTGCGCTCAAATTTAGCAAGTATGATTACGCAGAGTATTATGGTCATAAGTATAGGTTATATTTTGGATTTGTTCATAGGAGATCCTTATTCACTTCCTCATCCGATCAAATTCTTTGGCCGGTCTATCTCTTTTTTTGAAAAGAAATTAAATAATGGACAGCAAAAAAAGATTAAAGGAGCTTTGATGAGTCTTTCCCTCATTATATCTACCTTAATTGCTTTTTACTTTTTAAAAAGCTTGATTTCATTTAACTATTATGTTGATGTTATAATCAGTGCTGTAGTCATATTTTATGGCTTGGCTAATCGCATGTTGGTAAACGAGGTATTAAAAGTAAATAGGGTTTTAAGTCATGAAGGATTGGAGGCCGGTAGAAAACAACTGAGTTTTATTGTAGGCAGACAAACGGATAAGCTGGATGAACAAGCCATAAGAACAGCTTCGCTGGAAACCTTGGCAGAAAATTTAAGTGATGGTGTGATTGCTCCTTTATTTTACCTGTTTTTAGGTGGATTTCCTTTAATGATGACTTATAAAATGGTAAATACTCTGGATTCGATGATAGGTTATAAAAATGAGCGCTATCTGCAGTTTGGATTTTTCGCGGCCAAAATTGATGATATATTTAATTTTATACCGGCACGTATTACTGCTGTACTCATTGCTGCAGTGAGCATTAAAGCCAAATCCTTTCAGTATATATTTAAATACGGTCATCAGCATAGTAGTCCCAATGCCGGTTATCCGGAAGCTGCCATGGCCGGGGCACTTGATTGTCGATTTGGAGGTCCATCTGAGTATCATGGAAAGGTGGTATCAAAACCTTATATTGGACAAAATAATAGAACCATAACTCCTAAAATAGTTAATACTGCCTGTGGTATTAATATAAAATCCAGTTTTCTATTTTTAGGATTGGGATTGGCATTGTATTATTTGATTTTGAATTAGATTTGAATCCTGCCAATATCCAGATGGGAAAGGTAATAAAACCAGACTAAACGAATCCGACGATGCTTTTAAAAACGCGATGTTATCCAATACACTAAATGGATAAAGTAATTTTGATATGGAATAGAATTACGCACGAACTTTAGGGTAAGAAAAGAGGCTGTCGATTTTTTATCCGGACAACCTCTTATCGTATTCAATTATAGTTTTTAATAAATACCATCCTGAACCATAGCCCAAACAATCTGTGCATGTCTGTCACCATTCGTAGAGGACCATTCACTGTTATAGTTTAGACCATAAGGCCAAAAATGACTTCCTCCAGTACTAATGGTAGCGTTGGCTCCATCAAATTCATGAATTTTATCTACTGCATTAGAACCTACAAATTTAGAGTTTACAATTAGCGGAGAACTCCAGTTTGATGATGTTCCTACACCATAGGTATGTGCTATTTCGTGCATTGCGGTACATTCAGTTTGGTAACTGGCATTTGCTCCAAAACGAATATTGCCATTTATACTTCCATCAGCTGTAGGAACCCCGGTATTATATTGAACAGTTAATGTACGAGGTGACCAGTTACCCCAGAAGTTATAACGAGCCACAGCTGCGTCCATTGCTGCAGTTATCCTGTCTACAACTTCTTGCGATACACCAGTAGAGGTAAAAGTCCATGATAATTGACCATTTGCTCCACCCGTTGAAAGCGCATTTAACATCCATTGCTGATTAGAACCTCCCCAATATGAATATTGTATAATATTACCCGTTGATGTATTCAAATCAAGTGCCTTACCACTGTTACGATTAATAATTTTATAATAACCACTTCCTACATCAACAAACTGAAACTGTTGGTTTGCCCCTCCCCAATACGAATATGTTCCAAGGTTAGCACCATTCTCTTTTGACTGTCCTTCTATGTCTAGTGCAATTCCGGTATTGGATACTGGAGATATTCTATAAAATCCATTGCCAACATCAGAAAGCACCCACTGTTGATTAGAGCCTCCCCAATACGAATATTGTTGAACATTGCCAGTACTTGTGTTAAGGTCGAGTGCTTTTCCGCTATTGCGGTTTATGAGATAGAAAGTACCATTAGTCGCAGCTGATTTTAATAAGCTATTGCTTTCGATTGCTAATGGTTCTTCTTCTAACTTTGGACTTAAATCATCTTTATCACAACTAGTTAACAAGGCCATAGATGTTAAAATCCCTACCAGAAAGGCGTTCAGATTAAAATAGTTTTTTTTCATTTTTTATAGATTAAATTAAATATACATAACTAAGGTATCGCTAAGAAGAAATATGTTATGTAAATATTTCGAAGAAAACTATTATGAAATCTGAATATGGACTTTAAAAGTTCAAATCTTATCAGGAGGTTTGCTCTATTTGAGAGTTGAGGTAAATATTTATGTTGCATGAAAGCACTTTTTCCCTATTCTTTCTCCATAAATCCTTATAGTTGACGGTATTTCCAAAGATGGATATCCCCGGACTTTTAATGGTTAGGTAAGGAACGGATCTGATTCCCTTGATTTTTATAGAGAACCGTTCCATAGTCACCAGTGAAAACAATTAACTCATTGTATGTTAATCACGGAACGGTTCTCTATAGGCGAGGTGCACATCAGAACCGTTCCCTGAAACTATGACCGTATGAAAATTATAATATTGATACCTCTGACCAATAGCCAAAAACCAACAGTCAATTAACTATTCCTTCTCCATAAAATCCTGATAATTAACAGTATTACCAAAAATTGAAATCACCGGACTTTTAATGATGAGCTTGCCTTGTGCCAATTCTGTGATATTGGTTTTTGTCACTTCCTGATCAGGGAAACTGGCTTTATATACCAGTCCAACCGGAAAGTCGGATGGATATCCTTTATCCAAATACTTTTGAGCGATCTCACGGATATTTTTGGCTCCCATATAATACACAGAAGTGTCCGATTCCAGAATTTTATAGCTGTTTTTACCATGAGCCGTACCAAAGGCTACTGAAGATGAGATGCCCCGATGTGTTAAAGGAATATTACCATATGAGGCCGCTGCAACAGCTGAACTGATACCGGGAATTATTTCCACGCTTACACCGCGTTGTTCCAGGTAATATCGCTCTTCACTTCCCCTGCCGAAAATCAACGGATCACCCCCTTTTAAGCGGACCACCATATTTCCTTTAATGGCTGCCTGATAAAGAACATCGTTGATTTCAGCCTGTTCCTTACTGTGGTTATCTCTTCGTTTACCCACATATATTTTCTCGCCGGAATATTTATTCAGCGCGTCGGCATCCAATAAATCATCATAAAAAATAACATCAGCCTGAAATAGTAATTGTTCCCCTTTTCGGGTTAATAAATCAGGATTTCCGGGGCCAAATCCTACCAGAAATACTTTGCCTTTTAAAGCTTCTTTTTCTTTAAGCAGTTGTTCCTTTTCTGAAAGAAAGTGGCGTATTTCGTTACGTAGTTTTACCATTTTTTTAACCTCTTTCTTTTTTGAAGTTATGGCAATGGTCATTTCATCAGTAGTGGCTATTCCCGGTGAATGAAAATGGGATACTTCTGATTTATCCGTGCGGTTACACAAAATATTCAGCGCTTCTGCATCCTTAAAAATTTGAGTATTGACTTCGGTAGAGTTGGTGCATGCATACACCAGAAATATACCCTTCAGATAGTCTTTTTTATACACATCATTGATACAGGTGATGTTTGATAATTGTTTTATATTCTCGCTTATCTGAGGAGATACAACTGTAATGTTTGTGGTAAAAGAAAGCAGGTTGATGATTTTTTGATGGGCAGCATTTCCTCCTCCTACAATAAGAATATTTTTATGCGTGATATTGATTGATATGGGTAAAAAGCTCATTTTTAATTTTTATTAGCCCATAATTTCAGGGCGTTTATTAGTTTGTTGTTATTTTTAATGTTCTGACTGGCAATACGAATCCATGTATCATCTAAACCTCTGAAGTTAGAGGCGTCACGAATCAGAATTCCGTGGTTTTTCAGCAAATACGCTTTCAGGTCTGATGACTTTCCTCTGGATAATTGAACCATAAAGTAATTGCATTGCGATGGGCTAACTTTCAGGTTTTTAATTTTTGATATTTCCTGTTGCAACTGCTGAGATTCCTGTAATAGAGTATGGATGCCGGAATCCTGACCATTAAAATGATCCAGAATAAATTCACCAGCCTTTAATGCCAACACATTCACAGCCCATGGCATATGATGCTTTTTTAGGGATGCAATAATCTCAGGATGAGCCAACACATATCCTAAACGGATGCCGGGTATGGCAAACCGCTTGGTAAATGATTTGATAACGATGAGGTTGTGAAAATACTGAACCAGTTCGCCCATGCTTTCACCATCTTTAAAAAGATCGATATAGGCTTCGTCAACAATAAATATACTATTGGGATTCTCTTTTACATAGGAACGTAGCTTTTCCCTGTTGTAATATCTTCCATCCGGGTTATTGGGATTTCCAAGCCACAATAAACGATTGCTAATGTTCAGATGACTAATATCGTTTTCTGTACTCACATATTCAATGGAATGATGATGCAGTTTACAGGCGTCTTCATATTCAGCAAAAGAGGGAACCGGTATTACTGAGCTTTTATTTTTGTAGATATGTGCCAGCAAGTAAAAGGCCTCCGTTGATCCATTGCAAACAAATACATGATCTGAGCTCAACTTAAACCGATCCGCTATCTTATTTCGTAATGATGTGCAATTGCAATCGGGGTAATTTTTTACTGAGCCAAGATTATTTTTTAAGTGATTCAGGATGTCATCTGTCAGCGGGTTGTTGTACACGTTGGTGCTGAAGTCTGCAACAATGGTTTCCTTGTATGCTGAAATATTATTTCCATGTCCGTTTATCATGCCCCCAGATGTTTATAAATCATTTCCATATCCATGTTTTCACGCACAAAGTTAGCCAGTTTATCATACTCCTGATTCTTAAAATCTTTATAATTGCTGATATGAATTTTTTGCTGTAAAAAGGGCTGTAGTAATTGTTCTAAAACCACTGCATTATCGAATATACCATGGATGTAGCTACCCCAGGTTTTTTCATTCAAATAAAATCCATCTTCAGTGCCATTATTTAAATGAGCCACAGGTTGCTGATCTGCTGTAAATGAAGTGCTGCCCATATGAATCTCATATCCTTCGCATTTCACTTCCGCATCTCTAAAAAAGAAGGTACACTGTGTACTGTTTTTTTCACTGGTTAGTTCTGTAACCACAGGCAGAATACCTAATCCATCAATGCCGTCGGCGCTACTTTCGATATGATGGGGATCCAGTATTTTTTCGCCCATAATCTGATAACCCCCACACACACCATAGATGGCCTTCCCGCTCTGGTGCCATTGTTTGAGATGCTGAGCTAAACCGGTATCATACAAATACTGCATATCAGATATGGTATTTTTGGAGCCCGGAATAATCAGGATATCCGCTTTGGATAATTCATTGGCCGAATCTGTAAAATACAAGTTCACCTCATTTATCTCTGCAAAGCGATTAAAATCGGTAAAATTTGACATATGCTTTAAAGGTACCACTGCTACATTGACTTTATCTTCTGCGGCTCTTTTATTCATCTTCAGCAAACTCACAGAATCTTCCTCCTCAATGGTAATATCCCGAAAATAAGGTATTACTCCAACCACAGGAACTCCGGTAATATTCTCCAAAATTTTTCTGCCCTCGGTAAATAAATCCATATCGCCCCGGAATTTATTAATCACGACTCCTTTGATTAACTTTTGTTCTTCTTCGGGAAGTAGTTTGATGGAGCCATATACCGATGCAAAAACACCCCCGCGGTCAATATCAGCCACAATATAGGTGCAGGCATCCACGGCTTTGGCCATGGGCATATTTACGATATCACGCGTACGAAGATTCAACTCAGAAATGCTTCCGGCACCTTCCAGCACAATGGGATTGTATTTTTTTTCGAGCCTGCTAAATGCCTCTTGAACCTCCTTAAACAGATTGTACTTATTATCGCCTAAAAAATACTCTTTGGCAGATTGATTACCGATGGGCTTACCATGCAACACTACTTGGGAATCCTTATCACCTGTAGGTTTCAATAAAACCGGGTTCATCTCCACTTCACACTCCAGACCACAAGCTTCTGCCTGCACAGCCTGGGCTCGTCCAATCTCTAATCCATCGGGTGTAGCGAAACTATTTAACGACATGTTTTGAGCCTTGAAAGGGGCAGGAGAGTATCCATCTTGTTTTAAAATACGGCATATCGCGGTGTTGATAATACTTTTCCCAACATCGGAACCGGTACCAACAAACATGATTGGTTTTAATTTTTTCATTTGTTTTTAATTAGTATCAAGATTCAAGTATCAAGCTATTTTGTAACGCAAATGGATCTAAATGCGCTGTGTTATTTTATTTTTCAATACCCTTTCGTACCGGTATTTTTTGTTGAAAAGGATGTTTGTGCATTTTCATTTCGGTTACCAAATCAGCTCTTTCCATTAACCATTCCGGGGCATTTCTTCCGGTAAATACCACTTCTGTATGAGTCGCCTTTTCCAGGGCACTTTCCACTTCCTCCTTGCTTATATATTTACGATGAAGTACATGGTTGGCTTCATCCAGAATAATCAGATCAAACTTCTTTTGTTCTAGTAATTCCACAAAAAGTTTCCAACCTTCCTTTGTTTCTTCTATTAATTGTTTTTCCTGCTCCTGATTCATAGTCCATGTGGCCCTGTTCTGATGATTATGAATAGAAACTTCGGCACCTAATTTTTCCAGGGGAGCTACTTCTCCGGATAATTCAGATTTAAAGAATTGAAGGATTCTAACCTTAAAATCATTTCCTAAAGCTCTGACTGACAATCCTACTGAGGCTGTTGTTTTGCCTTTTCCGTCGCCGGTATATACTTGCACTAAAGGTTTATTCATGGTGTGATAATTGATTTATGATGTCTGCGAAATTATTAAATATATTAGGATAATTCATGCCCGGGCGTTCAAGTATATGCATGGCAACACCCAATTCATTGGCAGCCTCTGCCTTTTCAGATAAACCGCCTGCTTCACCAGAGTCTTTTGTAACCAGATGCCGGATCTTATACTCTTGCATGATAGCCTTGTTGGTTTCCTTGCTGATTCTGCCTTTCATGGCAATGATCTGGTGGGCTTTTAAACCGATTTGATAACATTGATGAATACTTTCCTCAACCGGGAGCACACGTGCAATAATCCGGTCGGTTGGAACAGATTTAAAACGTGCGATATTTTTAGAACCAATGGTCAACAATATATTACCTTCCTCTTTAACCAATTGGTTCAATACCTGATCATAAGATGAATAGTATTGCGCATTGGTAATCGGGATTTGATCTCTTTCATATCTGAGATACTTTGTATTAGCCTGCCTGCAGGTTTCAATGGCATTTTCAGAAACTTCACCTGCAAAGGGATGACTGGCATCAATCACCGTTGAAATGGGGTATTGCTTTAAAAACTTAAGCATTGAATCCATGCCCATTTTTTGCTGAACTACGGTCACCTTATTTTTCAACGCCAGTTGGGTTCCATAAGTTGTTGTGGTGGTAATCAGTACCTGAAACCCCGATTCCTTCAACTGCCGCACAAGAGCGTTTGCATCACTGGTTCCGCCGATTACCCAGATCATAGTTTATAACCTCTTTGCGTTACCATTTTGCCGTTAATTACACGTGTTTGTGAGTTTCCAATAATCAAAGTGGTAAACATATCCACATCGCAATACCTGAGATGCCCCAGATCAGTTATGCTCACCTCTTGTTTATCGCGCATAGCATGTTTTACAATTCCAACAGGTGTCGACACTTCCTGATATTTACTCAGAATTTCTATGGCTCTGTCCAATTGCCTGATTCTTGTTTTGCTTCGCGGATTATAGATACTAGCCACGAAATCGCCAATGCCTGCGGCATTGAGTCTCTTCTCAATCACATGCCAGGGAGTCAGCAAATCGCTTAAACTTATTACTACATAATCATTCATAAGTGGAGCTCCTAGTAACGATGCTGCAGAGGATGCCGCACTGATTCCCGGTATGATCTCAACTCCAATATCGGAACCACTGTTTTTAACTACCTCGAGCATAATACCAGCCATGCCGTATACACCGGGGTCGCCACTGCTTATCAGACTAACTTTATGGCCTGACTGAGCCAGTTTAAGGACTTCCTCGCATCGGGATAGTTCCTTTTTCATACCGGATGAGATAATTTTTTTACCCGGCATTATGGGTTCAATCAGTTGGGTATAGGTTTTATACCCTGCAATAATATCACTGTTTTCCATGGCTGTAATAGCCTGAGGACAAATGAATTCCTTGTCTCCCGGGCCGGTGCCTACTACAAATATTTTTCCTGACATATTTTAAATATTATGTTGCTCAAAAATGGAAATAGTCATTCCATTTCTGATTTCTTTTTTCGCTAAAAATTTTCCGTGCTCATTACCTGCCAGATAAGCAGCTGTTGAGCTGACAGATGAAACACCTACCACTTGCTGTACAAATTCAGAACCTTCGAAGAGATGATCTACCCTTTGTAATTCCTTTGCTGTATAGAATTCCGAACTACACTGAAGCTTTTCAACAGCCTCCAGTATGGCGGGTTCACCCGCTTTGATATTGATTGAAGCGATGGTTTTAATACTTCGTAAATCCAGATTTAAACTGTAAATCACATCCTTTATAAATTGCATCAATTCAGAGGGACCCGTATGCTTTTTGCACCCGATACCCAGAATAATATTCTCGGGAATAAGCTTGGTAAAAGGCAGTTTCTCATAGATTTTAAATTGATTAGAGATGATGATTTTTCCGGATATATATCCATCTGATTGAGGTATGGTATCGGAATCCAACACTTTACACGCATCCACTAATTCCACCTTTTGCTTATTAACGATCATTGCTGTTATTTGCTTTGCACTTTTCATCGAATCAATATGCAAACCATTCTCTTTTGCCAACATATCTACAGAAGGCAATTGATTAATATCCGATGAGGTTGTGATCACCGGATTAGTTGTTAATAATTCTGATATCCTCATAGTAAGGTAGTTGGCGCCGCCAACATGGCCACTCAGTAAGCTGATTACATTTTTCCCTTTTTCATCCATCACCACCACTGCCGGGTCTGTGGTTTTATCTTTTATCCATGGAGCTATGCTTCTTACTACAATACCACTTGCCATTATAAATATTAGCGCGTCGTATTTTTCAAATAATTTTTTACAGAAACTCTTAAGAGTTCCTTCAATAGTGAAAAATCCTTCCTGTTCCCATTTAGGAAGTGTATAGCAAACAGAGTTTTCTAATTTGCCAGATAGTTTCAAGGCCAGTTTATTGCCTTGATGGGTAATTGATACAATCGCATTCATAGGTTTAGGTTTTTTATTCGTGTTCTGGTTATTAACCTGAGTTCGATTAAAATTTTAGAATTCAGATTGACATAAAAGGCTGATATACAAGGCAAATTTTGCAGGG
>JBNKGY010000111.1:0-12459 GCA_050290065.1 Marinilabiliaceae bacterium | reverse complement strand
TCTTTAACAACCTGAATTCGATCCTCAGAAGTAAATATCAAACCCTTAAAATAAAAAACAAAAAAGCCGTTCGAAATAAATTCGAACGGCTGTGTTCATTTTAAACTTTGTTTCAAAATTATATCAAATCGATACTTCTCTTAACAAACTTAGTTAAAGCTTCACCTTTCAGCATGTTATTTGAAAGAAGTGCCAGGTCAATTAATTGAGATACCAATTTATTGTCTTTGCTAAATGCAGCCAATATATCTGTTTTTTTAGTATTCAAATCACTGATTTTCTTATCAAGATCAGTCAATTCATCTTTATCAGCCTGAGGGATTTCTTCCTCTTTCTTACCTTCTTTAGCTTTTTCTAGCTCCTGACGTTTTGCATTTAAGCTTTCTATTTTGCTCCTTAAAGAACCAACCTGCTCACCAACGTTTTCGTTTTTATCAGATAATATACGTTCAACAAGTGGATGATTTTCATTCAATACCAACTGGTAACTATCAGGCATCTCACCGTACAAATTCATTCCACCACCTTGCATGGCACTCATCTCTTTCATACGTCTCATCCACTCCTGCTGAGTAATAATTGCAGGATTTGAATCTGCTCCTAAAGCTTCAAAAGCAACAATAAAATTCATTTTATCACTATTAGGAACCTGAGCTGTAAATACTGATGTTAAATCATCTTTATCCCCGGCAGAAAGCTTTGATTCAATATTATTTTCTTTAGGAATCAGTTTTTCAACCACATCCGCATCAACACGAACAAAACGACTTTTTTCGAATTTCTGTTCAAGCTGATTGATAAAATGAGTATCCAATTGTCCGTCCATCAACAATACATCATAACCCTTTGCTTTAGCTCCTTCAATAAAGCTATGCTGATCAACAGCATCTGTAGTATATAGATATACAAGCTGCGAATCCTTATCTGTTTGATTTTCCTTTATAATCTCACTATACTCATCAAACGTAAAATACTTTCCATCGGTATTTTTAAATAAACAGAATTTCTGAGCTTTTTCATAGAACTTCTCTTCTGTAAGCATTCCATACTCAATAAATAACTTTAAAGAATCCCACTTCTGCTCAAAACCACTTCTATCTGATTTAAAAATCTCAGCCAATCGATCTGCAACCTTTTTTGTAATATGGTTTGAGATCTTCTTCACATTTCCATCAGCCTGCAAATAAGAACGTGATACATTTAATGGAATATCAGGTGAATCCAGAACTCCATGCAGTAAGGTTAAGAATTCAGGAACTATATTTTCAACAGAATCCGTAATAAATACCTGATTACTATATAGTTGAATTTTATTTTTCTGAACCTCTACGTTGTTTTTTATTTTTGGAAAATACAGTACACCTGTAAGATTAAACGGATAATCAACGTTTAAGTGAATATTAAAGATGGGGTCTTCGCTCATTGGATAAAGATCGCGATAGAACTTATTATAATCCTCATCTTTTAATTCTGAAGGCTTACGAGTCCAAAGTGGATTGGTGTCATTAATAACATTCTCCTCTTCCAACTCCACTTCTTTACCATCTTTCCATTCTGTTTTTTTACCGAATGTTACTTCAATTGGTAAAAAGCGACAATACTTATTAAGTAATTTTGTTATTTCACCCTTTTCAAGGAACTGCTTATTTTCATCATCTATATAAAGTACAATGTCGGTTCCTCTATCCTCTTTTTTAATATCCTCAATTGTATATTCAGGACTTCCATCACAAGACCATTTTACAGCCTGAGCGCCTTCTTTATATGATAAAGTATGAATTTCTACTTTTTTAGCCACCATAAAAGAAGAATAAAATCCTAATCCAAAGTGACCAATAATAGCATGGGCATCATTTTTATATTTATCAAGAAACTCCTCTGCTCCAGAGAAAGCTATTTGATTAATATACTTATCGATTTCCTCGGATGTCATACCAACACCTTTATCAGAAATAGTTAAGGTTTTCTTTTTCTCATCAATAGCGATGGATACTTTAAGTTCACCTATTTCACCATTAAATTCACCAACTCTTGATAATGTATTTAATTTTTGTGATGCATCAACGGCGTTTGAAACAAGTTCTCTAAGAAAAATCTCATGATCTGAATAAAGGAACTTTTTAATGACTGGGAAAATGTTGTCTGTAGTTACCCCAATATGACCTTTTGACATAGTATTATATTTTTTTATAATTAGACATATTTTGCTTGCTTTTATTCAAAGTGTATGCCAACAAAGGGATTGTGACATATAGACAGAAAACATGACAGAAGCCTGTCATTTGTGCATGAAAAATTGGTATATTAATCAACTTATCTTACTAAGGCTATAAGAAAAAACCCCAATATTTGCGATGCAAATATTGGGGTTTTAAATTAGTTTAGATTAGAATATAATATCTGGATATTATATTGCTGAACTTCCTCGCTCTTCAGTACGAATACGAATACATTGCTCCAGAGGTGTCACAAATATTTTTCCGTCTCCAACCTCTCCTTCATGTCCATTATGCGATTTAGCTGCTGTTATTATTGCATTTATTGTTGTTTCAACAAAATCATCGTTTACTGCAATTTCCAAACGCATTTTTGGAGTAAGGTTTGGAATAATTTCTTTACCACGATAAACTTCTTTACTAATTTGATTACCATGACCAGCAACACGAGTCACGGTAATACGAGTGATACCCTCCTGAATCAAAGACTCACGTACCTGATCCAACTGGTATTCTCTTATGATTGCTGTAATTAATTTCATTTTATTTTCTTTTAGTATCAAGTTATAAGCAATAAGCTTCAAGTTAACAGACTCTACTTACACTTAGCTTACTTAAAGTTTGATAGTTTTACATTAAAAGACTTTATAAAGATACTGATTAGTTTGGATTCATCATTCCATAACCTCGTTCTCCATGATACGCATGATCTAATCCGGTCATTTCTTCTTCATCAGTTGATTTCAGTCCAAATACTTTTTCTACAAACCAAAGGATTCCGATAGTTAATACGACTGCATAAACAATAGCGATGGCTACTGCAGCAAACTGCACACCAAACTGATCCCAAATAGACCAGTCTCCGCCAGCTAAGGCAACAGCCTCATCCATCCAACTATCTCTGATAAAGAAAGTTAACAGAATAGCTCCTACAATTCCTCCAACACCATGAATACCAAAGGCATCTAATGAATCATCGTATCCAAATTTATCTTTTAATATTAACGCTCCGTAACATATAATTGAGGCCGAGGCTCCCAGCACCATTGCCCCTATTGGCTGAACGACTCCCGCTGCCGGAGTAACTGCAACAAGACCGGCTAAAATACCTGATGCAAAACCTAAAGCGGTTGCTTTACCATGATGGAAAAGTTCAATTAATGCCCAAACTAATGCTCCGGTAGCACCTGCAACCTGTGTAGCTGTTAATGCCTGCGCGGTTGATAATCCACTTGAAACACTACTACCGGCATTAAAACCGAACCAGCCTACCCATAGTAAACCAACACCCATCATAGTCATCACCAAATTATTCGGACGTAACTGACGTATAGGATAACCTCTACGAGCACCTAAATAGATAGCAGCAACCAAACCACTGATACCAGCAGAAATATGCACCACTGTACCTCCGGCAAAGTCAATAGCTCCGTTAGCTCCCATATTAAATAAGAAACCATCTTCCGCCCAAACCCAGTGACATAATGGGTTATATACTATTAATCCCCAAATAGTGATAAATACTAAATATCCTTTAAAATTAACTCTTTCGGCAAATGCCCCCGCAATCAATGCCGGAGTAATAATGGCAAATTTACCCTGAAACATTGAGAACACTAATTCAGGAACGCCACCTTCCATAATAGTATTATCAATTCCTTTAAGGAAAACATAATCACTATTCCAGCCGAACCATCCGCCAAGTACGTTTTCTCCAAAACACATTGAATATCCCACGATAACCCACAGAACACTCATAACTCCCATGGCTGCAAAACTATGCATCATGGTTCCTAAAACATTTTTCGATCTTACTAATCCGCCATAGAACATGGCTAATCCTGGTACCATCAATAATACCAATGCAGTTGATGTAATCATCCAGGCCGTAGCCCCAGTATCAACTTCAGGACCTCCATTGGCCCATCCATTCACAAAAAACCCTAGCAACATAGTTGCTAAAAGAATCGCTTTCTTCATAAAAAAAATTTGCTTAATAGGTGGTAATAATCATTTCTCGGGCACAAACTTATAATTTTAAAGTGTATCGTGCAAATTTTTATATATTTTGAAAGTCAACACCTTATTTTTTTATATACATTATAAATAATTAATACATTTTAATTACAAATAACCCCATAACAAACACCCCACCTACCAAAAACGACACTTTTTACATGTTAACCTGAGTTCGACATAAAATTTTGAATTCAGACCGCTTATGCTTTGTATAAAAAACTGACCTACTGCGTTAAATTTTTCGAGCTAGCTCGCTAGCCCTGCAAAATTCACCTTGTATATCAGCCTTTTATATCAATCTGAATTCGAAAATTTTAATCGAACTCAAGTTGCTAGGAAATGAAAAAGGGTTGATATCACCTTATGACACCAACCCTTATATACTTTATTTTAACAAACTGGATTATTTTACTCCCTTATTTTATAAATTATTCATTTTTTTGACAAACAACCTACCATATTTTATCTGACAACATAAAAAAACACCATTTCTTTTAATAATATTTCTCAAACTCACACTTTAGCTTATCTCTATTAAGTGGCTTTTGAAAATAACCGTTTAAAACTTTTTTATTTAGTGCATTGTTTATTTCTTCATTTAACCCATATCCCGATAAAAGAAAATAAGGAATTTGATTCTTTATTTCTTTGGCCTTATTCACGAACTCGATTCCATTCATTCGTGGCATTTTCATATCTGTAACTACCAGTTTAATATCGTCACAATTCTTAATTATCTCTAACGCTTCAGGTCCTGAAGAAGCCGTGATCACTTCATATTGACTTTTAAACATTAATTCAAATAATCTTAAATTGATTGGTTCGTCATCAACGTACAATATCATAAATACTACTTATTAATTCTGTTTACAGGTAATACAATTGACAAACAAGTCCCTTCCCCTATTTTTGAATCTACATCAACAGTTCCTTTATGATCGCTCACAATATTATAAACTATAGATAATCCCAATCCTGTACCTTTACCCGGTTCTTTGGTGGTATAAAACGGATCAAAGATATTTTTAATTACATCATTACAAATACCCACACCATTATCAACAACTTCGACCTTTACATTTTTATCCTGATTTATTAATTCACTAATAATCTTGATGGTTCCTGTTTCATGTATAGCTTGAGTGGCATTATAAATAACATTCATAAAAACCTGATGCAATCCACCTTCATACGCCCATAAATAAACATCACCACTATTATGTACTTTTTCTATTTCAATCCGTCCTTTAATTTCATGCTCTAAAATACGTAAACAATTATCAATAATATCAATAATATTGCAATTCGAAAAGCTTGTTTCATTTTTTCTATTAAAATGATTTAAACTTCTCACTATTTCAGCTATTCGATGCACCCCTTCTTCCATGGCACTAAAAACAGGTTCATTGTCTTTCAACAACTCCTCTGAATCAATAGGGCTTACTACCTCAGCCAGATTATTTCTCAGGCTATACAAACCTGCCTGAATAAAATTTAATGGATTATTAATCTCATGAGCCACTCCTGCTGTTAAAACACCTAAGGAAGCCATTTTATCCGTTTCAATTAATTTCTCTTGTGTTTCGTGCAGTTTCTCTAATGTGTTTTTGAGTTCATTTTTTTGATTACTCAAATCATTATTTCGAAACTTCAATTCAGTATTGGCTTTTTCTAGTTCCCGGGTTCGAATCTGAACTAATTCTTCAAGATGGAATCGATATCGATCAAGCTCTCTTTGACCTTTTTTCTGCTTAGTAATATCCTGAATTACAGCCTGATAATATCTATCATCATCAATTTCTACTTTCACCACACCAATTGAAGCTTCAAACAACTCGCCATTATACCGCTTTAGTTGCCATTCAAACTGTCCTGCATCCTCAGATTCCGCTATTCGAATCCATTCACTAATACGCTTTTTTGACTTTATTCCATTGGGTTGAGTCTCTGGCGCCATTTCATCAATTAACATACCAATCCCTTGTTCTCTGTTCATTTCAAACATTTGAAGGGCTTTTTTATTTAAATCTATGATCTTTTGATCTTTAAAAAGAATGATAGCATCTAATGAATTTTCAAATAAGTAGTGATATTTCTTTTCCCGATTTGCTATATCCTTACTTTTTTCCTTTATAATTAGCTGATTTTTTAAAATGGAATCTGAATACTGTTTCCCAACGATAAGTAACGCTAAAGCTGTTAACATGATAATAGAAATATCCATACTCCAGGCCGCGGGAGATAAAATGTAATCATTGGCATTAACCGAAACAGGTAACACCTCAGTCATATTTAATATACCAAAACATGTATATACAGACCCATAAAACACCAATACTGCTATGGCCTTCTTATATTCAAGTATAAAGGAAATGAAAATGGGAATAACAATGATGTAAGCTTTTGAGGAAACTAAAAAGCCATATTTAAGCAATCCACTTAACAATGCCATCAGAACCACAAACATCATGGAATATATCTTGACATTAAGACTTACCTTTTTTCGATACCACACCAAAATTCCAAAATATAAAATGACTGCTGATATCACCCAAAAACCAGAATAAAAACCAAATTTAAAAGCTCGGCCTAAAGTGATTATATACGATAAGAAACCAAATAAGAAACCAATAAACATAGCATGGTTTACAATTTTATCTCTTAATGTATGTAATTCTATTACAGTTTTCATAGATTAATTGAAATTTCAGGTTACAAAATAAATAAATAAAACTCACAAGTATTTGGTCTGTCGTCAACAAAAAAAAGCACTTCATCATACACCTACTAACTACCTGTATATAAGCTCTTTAAATACACCTAAACAAAGCAATAAACTAAACATAATAACATTGCAAATCAAATAAAATAATACATTTTAATAATCAGGTAATTAACTTATTATTAACTTCAAATTCCCATGACTTTTTGAGACTACAACTACCTATATATCGACACTAAAAACACAATTCTGGCAAGGCCAAAGCTAATTATTGGGAACACATAAGCATGATTGAAATTCGTATAGGTTATCAGGGCTTTACTATATTATAAACATATGAAAATTAGTAACACAACAAATCTATTGATATTTAATACTTTCTAAAAAAAAACATAGATTTAGTATAATTTTTTAAAATCTTGTGCAACTATTGAATTCAAACTTTGTCATTAGATAAAATTCGATTTTTTGAAAACAACATTTACCGACATACATAAGCCGATAATATCGAAAGCGCAAAAAGGTAATCCTAAAGCTCAAAAACAACTTTATGAGCTTTATGCCAAAGCAATGTTCAACATATGCTATCGCATGATGAATAACATTCCGGAAGCAGAGGATATGTTGCAGGAAGCATTTTGCGAGGCATTTAAAAAATTGGATTCTTTTAGATATGAATCAACATTTGGAGCCTGGATCAAGAGAATTGTAATTAATAAATGTATCAATGAGATAAAAAGAAGAAAAATTGAATTAGAATATGGAGATCAGTATAGCCAAATAGATATTGAAGATGAAACAATACAGGATAATTGTGAACCTGATATTGAAAAAATAAAAAAAGCAATGGGTTTACTTCCTGATGGATACCGAGTTGTTTTTTCATTATACCTGATTGAGGGGTATGATCACCAGGAAATAGCAGAAATACTTAATATTTCTGAATCAACCTCAAAATCTCAATTGGCAAGAGCAAAGAAAAAACTCATTGAAATTATTAAGGCAGGTAATTTTGAATTTAGCATCAATTAATATACGGGACTATGGAAGATAAATTAGAAAAATTAGTAAAAGGAAATCGGGACGTATTCGATGACTTTACCCCTCCCGGTGATATGTGGAACAGGATTTCAGATGAAATTGCACCCACAAAAAAGAACAATATCAAACTCATAATAATTAAAGCATCAGGCATTGCTGCACTCTTTGTAATCTCGTTTTTTGCCTACCAATTTTTCAATGCGGATAACACAAAAAATTATACATCAGAAAATTTCTTAAAGGAATTCCAGGAAACCGAATTATACTATAGTGGACTTATAAACACAAAAAAAGAAACTGTTTATCAATTAACAAGCGATACACCAGAAATCAAAGAAGAAATAGAAATGGAACTATCCATACTCGATTCAACAATGACTGAACTTAAAAATGATTTAAAAGATAATATTTCAAACGCTGAAGTTGTGGAGGCTATGATACAAAACTATAGAATGAAACTGAAAATTTTGGAAGACATACTTAGATATATAAAACCTACAAATGAAAAGGATGTTAAAACCGAATCATCTGTAAATATTTAAGTTCGAATCATTTTTAAACATACAAATCTTCATTATGCGACATATAACTTATACAATATTACTCATTATTATGCTATTACTGCCCAAATATATTTTTGCGCAGAACTATAGTGAGGAAATAAAGCAAACCAAGGTATTTAAAGTATTACCTTCCGGAACTCTGGAGGTTATTAATAAATATGGTTCAATATTCGTTGACACCTGGGATAATGACTCTGTTAAGATCGATGTGAAATTTTTAATTTCTGAAAAAAATGAAAACCGATTTAACAAGACCAAGAATAATGTGACTTTTGATTTTTCAGGTAATAGCATGTACCGGTCTGTTAAAACTGAATATGGCAATAGCTATTCCAGTCTGTTCAAGGATTTGAAAGAAGCCACTAACCTACTTTCTTCTGATGACGACCAAACACATGTTGATTATTACATTACCATACCTGATTATATTAATTTAAAAATTGATAATAAATATGGAGACATTATTCTTCCTAGTTTAAATGGTGACCTTACAGTAAACTTATCGAATGGCAACCTACAGGCAAAGCATTTAAACGGAAATAATCATCTTGACCTGTCTTTTGGAAATACTTATATAAAAACTATTGCACAGGGGGATCTGGTTTTAAATTTTATGGAAACCAGAATTGATCAGACCAATAATATTTCCCTGAATTCAAAATCTTCTGATATTCAAATTGAGAAAGGAAATTTAATCAGACTAATAGGCAGAAGAGGTCAAATCACCATTAAGGAAATTAACTATTTATTTGGCGACACAGAATTTTGCGAACTCTTTATTGGTAAGATATCTACGGAAGCCAGCTTATCATTAAAATATGGCATATTAAGAGAACTCAGAGGCGACATCAATGTAAAAAGCATGAAAATAAATAGCACCAATGCAGATATATTTATATATATACCTGAACAAAAACCATTTAATATTACATATTCCTACTTAAAATCAGAGTTAAATACAAACAAAAAACTTGAATGGAATCCGCCTGTTACCATTGATGAAAAAGGTACACAAAAGAAAAAAGGCTTTTTTCTTAAAAATGATAGTCAACCCGATATCGTTTTGGATATAACAAATGCAGAAATAACCATCTACTAATTCCTTTTAAAGCAATGATAAACAATACAAAAATAGTATTTCAATTATTTGTAATAGTATTGCTACTGACTTGTGGAAGTATAAAAAGCAATGCACAGGATTATAAATACTTTATCGCCTATAAATCAGGAGTTGGGAAAGGTATAATAATCAAGCGACTTCTCCCTAATGAAACGGCATTTGCGGGCCAACTCATATTTAAGGATAGAGGATTTTCATTAACCTCTTATCGTATCTTTCATAAACCTGTTTTTTCAAATCGTAGTTACAACTTTTTTATGTACTACGGTTATGGAGCACATGTAAGATATTATCGAGAAAAAAATATTAACAATCCCTTTACTCCTTTCAGTCCAACAAGAAAGATTAAAGGAGATTATCTGGGAATAGGTCCTGACGGGATAGTAGGCCTTGAATACCGATTTTTAAAATATCCATTTGTACTTGCTGCAGATATGGGACCAAACTTTGAATATGGAGGCGCCAATTTCTTCAGAGTAAACATTGATCATATATCTGTAAGTGTGGCATATACATTTTAATATTAAAACTATAAATTATACACAATATGAAAACTACATCAATAATATTTGCACTTTTTTGTATCTCCATTACTATATGGGCTCAGCAAGAAGGAAACAACAACGAAGAGATTAAGACAATATTTAAATCCGGAAATCAAAGTAACGGCGGATATGGTGGATTAATGATTAACTATAGCGAAATTGGCAATCGTGATGCGCTTTTGATTGGTGCAAAAGGTGGATGGGTAATTAATCATTCCTTTACTCTTGGATTGGGTGGTTATGGATTTATGACAGAACCACTTTACGATCCCTTATTATTGGATCGATATGAATTTGCCGGAGGATATGGAGGTTTATTATTAGAACCCATTATTGGAGGCAAACAACCGGTTCATGTATCATTCCCAGTCTTAATTGGAGCGGGAGGTATTGCCTACAATAAACATTACTCTTATGATGAAAATGTTAATGAAGAAATTTACGAAGACAGCGATGCTTTTTTCGTCATAGAACCTGGAATTGAAATTGAATTCAACATTGTGAAATTTATGCGTTTCGCATTAGCGGGAAGCTACCGTTACACAAGCAATATCGGACTCAAATATCAAACAGATGGACTCGGAGAACAATCCATTGGAACCAAAGATATGCTGAATGGCTGGAATGTTGGTCTGGTAGTGAAATTTGGGAAATTTTAATCAGTGTGCATAATATTTCAGCTAAAGGGTTAAGGTTATAAAGTTTTCAATACCAAAAAATAGTTAACAATCACATCTATAAAGTAAATATAAAAAATGCCAAGTGTAAAAACTCTGGCATTTTTTATATGATTCATTTACTAAATTATAACCCGAATTTTGCATTTGGACCTCGTTATTAGCGTTTATATTGTAATCAATCAAGAACTTTTTGAAATGTGACATAGCTCTGCTATGGTGAATTAATACAACCAATCTTACATCTTGATTATCAGTAACATTAGCTGGTAATAGATATTCCTTATGTATATTCGGGTTTAATCAAAAATCAGGTTATTTAGTTTAAAAACTTACTAAAACAACCTTAAATCTTCATTGCAATACAATCTCATAATCCGTAACTTGTACTAGGTAAATCATTTAATCATTATCTTACTCAAATAATCATGAGCCACAGGCGATCTGTAACTAAACAGGAATTTATGCAGAGGCTGAGAGAAGTAACTGAGGCCAACTTGAAAGATGAAAATTTTGGTGTTTCTGAGTTAGCTAAAGAAATGAGAACAAACCGCTCTACCCTTTATCAAAAAATAAATTCAATTACCGATAAATCTCCCAGTCAGTTTATCCGAGAAATCAGGATAAACAAAGCAATGGAGCTTTTAAAGGAGACTTCTCAAAGCGTTTCTGAAGTGGCCTATCTGGTAGGTTTTAGTGCCCCTACTTATTTTATTAAATGCTTTCATGATTATTACGGGTTCCCACCGGGAGAAGTAAAAACTGATGTAGTTGAGGAGAATATATCTGAATCTGATTCAATTCCGAATCCAAAACTGGCAATATCTAACAAAAGAAATAATACCATCAAAATTGTTTCAGCCATCATTGTATTCATCCTGGTACTTTGGGTTATTATCTGGTATAAACCTTATGATTTACTTGGTATTAAAAAAAATGAAAACGCAGTTGCTGTTCTCCCCTTTTATAATTTGACCGGCCAGGCCGGGAATGACTATTTTGTGGAAGGTATTCATGAAGCTTTTATTGGAGATTTAGGACAAGTCGAATCTATCAGGGTTATTTCCAGAACATCCACACTTCACTATAGAGAAACTAATATGTTATTAAAAGACATTGCCAATGAACTGGGAGTAAATACTATTATAGAGGGATCAGTACTTGGAGCTGGCGATAGTCTGCGATTATTAATTCAAATGATTGATGTATTTCCGAGAGAACGACACATTTTATCAAAAGAATATCAGGATATTATGCAGAATGTATTGACATTACATACATCTGCTGTGAATGATATTGTCCAAAAATTAAATATCCCCCTTTCAAAAAATGAAAAAAAACGTTTAGCAATATCGCGCAAAGTAGACCCTGCAACTTATAAAGCCTATTTAAGAGGCATGTATTATTTACATCAGGGAACAGATGAGTCATTTGAAAAAGGTATCCATTACTTAAACGATGCTATCAAAAGAGACCCTGGAGATCCTTTCGCATATGCAGGACTGGCATTAGGCTATGCAACCATGGGGCATGGACAACTCAATGCCACGGAGTCA
>JBNKGY010000110.1:0-12509 GCA_050290065.1 Marinilabiliaceae bacterium | reverse complement strand
ATAGGCGAAAACTCTCATGCTTTGCATAAAAAACTGATCTACTGCGTTAAATTTCTCGAGCTAACTCGCTAGCCCTGCAAAATTTGCCTTGTATATCAGCCTTTTATGTCAATCTGAATTCTAAAATTTTAATCGAACTCAGGTTATATATTATATTTTCTCAATTAAGCTTACCCTCAACTTTCCGTCATTTCAAAATCATTTTAAAATAAATTTAAATACTGATATTCTAATCCGACCGTAATGTACATGCATTATAGCTTTTGAATAAAAAAATCATCATTCATATGGGTAATATTCAGACAGGCTCTATATTTTAGATAAAAATCAAGACAACTATTAGAAAAATAACATTAAAAAAATACTGATTTCTATAGCATTCAATAATTAAGATATAAATAAAACTTATCGCTAATTAGTTCTCTTCGAAAACATCACATTTTTCAAATGATTAAGTTTCTAAATAAAAACTTTTAACAAGAATAAGTCACAAGCTTATTAAAAAATATTACCTTTGCGGCGTTAATTTATAAAAGATATACAACGTGGATATTTTTGATAAGATAAAGAAAACCATGGGGCCACTTGGTCAATATAGCAAGGATGCTCATGGTTATTATATGTTTCCAAAATTAGAGGGAGAAATTAGTCCTAAAATGAAATTTAGGGGTAAAGAGGTATTAACCTGGAGTTTAAACAACTATCTTGGTTTAGCTAATCATCCTGAGGTTAGGAAAGCAGATGCAGATGCTGCAGCAGAGTATGGTTTAGGATATCCTATGGGAGCCCGAATGATGTCGGGACATACCAGTAAACACGAAGAGCTTGAGGCAAATCTTGCTGAGTTTGTAGGGAAAGAAGATGCATACCTATTAAACTTCGGATACCAGGGAATGGTTTCTATTATTGATACTATAGCCTCAAGAAATGATGTAATTGTATATGATTCAGAATCACATGCATGCATCATGGATGGTATTTTTTTACACAAAGCCAAAGGCGGAAAAAGTTTTGTTTTTCCACATAATGATATGGGCAGATGTGAAAAAATGCTTGAGTTCGCAACTAAAAGAGCTAAGGAGAACGAAGGTGGTATCCTTGTAATTACAGAAGGTGTATTTGGCATGGCCGGTGACCTTGGTAATTTAAAAGGTATTGTAGCTCTTAAGGACAAATTTAATTTCCGTTTACTAGTTGATGATGCACATGGATTTGGAACTATGGGTAATACCGGTGCCGGAACAGCAGAGCATTTTGATGTAACTGATAGCGTAGATCTTTTATTTAGTACTTTCGCAAAATCAATGGCCAGTATTGGTGCATTTATTTCAGGAAGTGAAGACGTTGTTGGTTACTTAAGATACAATATGCGTTCTCAAATATTTGCTAAATCTTTACCAATGCCATTAGTTATTGGTGCATTAAAAAGATTAGAGCTATTGAGAACTCAGCCTGAGTTAAAAGAAAACCTTTGGAAAGTTGTTGCAGCTCTTCAAACAGGACTTAAGGAGCAAGGATTTGATTTAGGTAAAACAGAATCACCGGTAACTCCGGTTTTCCTAAATGGTACTGTACCTGAAGCTACACAGTTAACAATGGATTTAAGAGAAAATTACAATATCTTTTGCTCTATTGTTGCATATCCTGTTATTCCAAAAGATCAACTAATGTTGAGAATTATACCAACTGCTGTTCATACATTAGAGGATGTGAACTATACCATTAAAGCTTTTGCTGAAGTGAAAGAAAAACTAAAGGCCGGAGCTTATAAAAGTGATAAAATTGTAAACATACTATAGTAATAGGTTTACAGAATAAAATAAAAAGCGGATTGTTATTAAATAACAGTCCGCTTTTTCATTGTAATAAACTTAAAAGTTTAACCTGTAATATGCATAAGAAATCTGGGATTAATATTGTTTTTCTATATATGAATCCGGGAAATAATGTTCAAATATTTCATTCATTGATTTGCCCTTTGAAGCCATATTCATTGCTCCCAGCTGGCAAAGTCCTACACCCTCACCGGAACCTGCCCCATTGAATGTGAAATTATCCATATTTGCATCCACAATAAATGCTTCACTTTGAAATTTCAAAAGATCAACAAACATTTTAACACCTCCATTCTTCAAATCAACTTCGCCTTTACTCCCAATAAATCGCAGCCATTTTACAGATCCGGAAATCCCTCTTTCCACGACTTCGATTTCTTTCAAATGACCTATATTTATATTAAACTTATTTCGTAATAAAGATGACAATTCTATTTTTTTAAAAACTTTATTCCACCTATAAATCATAAAGTTTTCCGTTTCATTAGAAATAAATAACTGATCATAAATACCAACATCATCAATATTACAATAACTATCTACAGGATGATAAATCCAGTGTTCGAAACTTTGATTTTGTGTTAAATCAATATTGCTTTTTAGATCTGAATCAAAAACCCTTTTGAACTGATTTGAAGAACCACTATCTTTTATTTCAGTTACACCACCACAGCAAAAGGATTGTTGTATTTCACTCAAATAATCATTATTGACTAAAACCATTCCCTTTGTATCACTAACAGCCTCAACAACACACGCATTACTAACTTTTGGCAACCCATAATACATCATAGGAATATTTGACACACTGGTATCATACAATGATTCCGTATGCTGTTTCTGCGTTAATACAGCGTCAAATTTTTCAATATTATCTGTTAATTTACTCTTATTAAACTGTATTGCATTATTACGCAATATAACAGCTTGCACTTTTAAAAAATCTATTTCTTTATTATTTGGAAACCAACAACTTAATACACTTCTTATGTAGAACTCAATATCAACATCATTTATTAAATAAATATATTCTTCTTGCTGTTCTATGTATATACCACCGGAATATATGTTATCACTATCATTTATTCCATCGGAATTAATTAGAAAACTACATCCTTTTTTGAATAGGGGAGACAAAACCACACTCTTATCTCCTAATATTAGTTCTACGTTATTTTCAAAATAAATTTTATCATCTTTAACACTAATCTCCCATTCTCCAATTATCCTTCGCTGAGACTCTCCAAAAAAATATTCCCCTTCCAGTGAAATTGAAAGTTTTTTACATTTTATAATTGGAAATTTAATTGTAGGCTTATTCATTTAAATAATCGTATTTAAAGGTATTTAGAATATCAAGTAAATGAGAACTGTTGTATGAAATTTGGGAATAAATATCCCGAAGTACTTCCTCATTTAACAATACAAAATTATTTTCATTATTAACTACAAATGCTCCAGCCATTTCAAATGAACCAGGAATTATTCTTAAAGCATCATTTCTTTGTTCGTAATATTGTCTAGGCTTTTGTACCACTCTGGGGAAGATATTAATCACCCACATATTATTTGAATACCAAACAATTAGGTTGACATAAGGAAATTTACCTAATGAATACTCACGTCCCAACGTTTTTTCCAATCCAAAATACACATCAGCAATCCATTTATATTTACTACTTTGGATCACTATTCCTGAATGCATATGACTATTAACCAAGAAAACTTCACCCTGTTGCTCTTTTAATATTTGAGTTCTTTTAGGTCTATAATTAGTGCCATTTTCAATTGCAAGTTGATTTTTTTTTATCAAATGTAAATAAAAATGTTTCTTTTCACCATTAGGATAATCAATGCCATCACAGAGTAAGAGATAATTACTAAACTGCTCGCTTTGAGAAAGAATATGATATATTCTTCCATTATCACGTTTTGTTTTATGATGATTATCTACCATTAAAAAATGTGACTTAAATATAGAATCAACAATTGGAATTAGACGATAATTGGTATCATATTCAAGTATTTGTACTGAACTTTCATTAAGAGCACCACAAACAGAACAATGCTTTTCACTTCCTTCAACACCCCTAACAATCTGATTTTTATTCCATAACGCATCATAAACATCAATATCAAATCCTTCTGTACAAATTTGTTTATGCCTCAAATAATTCTCATTCTTAAATATGGAACTATTCCTGTTAACAAATTCTTTAAGTATTTGATTCCAATTATTATTCATTATTATCTGATATGATTAGGAGAAAATATCTGCTTTTTGCAATTGCTTTTTATGAGCATTGTAGTCCCTGATTTAGTCTATGATTTTTAAAATATTGCAGTTTGTAATATACATAAAATCTAAATTGAAATAACACATTTTCCCCTGATTATTAAACCTGAAAAATGTTTTAGAAAACAAATCAATGAATAAATAATATCCTATCAAAATTTGGCTAATATCTTAAATTTGAACAAAAAAAATGCCTTATGAAGGATTTTCACAAGGCATTTTTACTATATCAAAAATTAGATTTATTGTTCACTTAAGTAACGCTCGGCGTCAATAGCAGCTTTACAACCAGAACCGGCTGCTGTTACAGCTTGCCTGTATTGATTATCCATTACATCACCACAAGCAAAAACTCCAGGAATATTAGTTTTTGATGTACCTGCAATAGTTTGTATATAACCTACGTCATCTGTTTCCAAATATTTTTTAAATATATCAGAATTAGGAGTATGTCCTATTGCAAGAAAAAATCCATCAATATTAATTTTCACTTCCTCTTCATTCTCTTCTCCTTTATTCTTCCATAAAATAGCCCCTTGCACAACACCATCTCCGACTAAACCCTTTGTTTGATGTTTCCACAATACTTCAATATTTTCAGTATCGAATAACCTTTGCTGCATCACTTTGGAAGCTCTCAATTCATCACGTCGAACAACTAAATATACTTTATTTACTAATCCTGCCAAATACATCGCCTCCTCACATGCAGTGTCTCCACCTCCAACAACTGCTACATCTTTTCCTCTATAAAAGAAGCCATCACAAGTTGCACATGCAGAAACACCTGAACCTGCATATTTTTGTTCATCCTCTAGCCCCAAATACTTTGCTGTTGCACCAGTGGCTATAATTAATGCTTCGGTTTCAATTACTTTATTTCCGTCAATAGTAACTTTATAAGGACGTTTTGAAAGATCTGTATCTGTGGCATAACCAAAACGAACATCAGATCCAAAACGCATCGCCTGCTTTTTTAAATCTTCCATCATCTCAGGACCCGTAACTCCATCCGGATAACCCGGGTAGTTTTCAACTTCAGTTGTTGTTGTTAACTGCCCACCTGGCTGCAACCCTTCGTATAAAACAGGACTAAGATTTGCACGGGCAGCATATATAGCAGCAGTATAACCTGCGGGACCTGAACCAATAATTAATACTTTTGTTTTTTCAACTTCTGGGGTGTTTGCTTTATTTTTTTCGGGAGAATCTAAATTCTCCATTTTGCCAAATAATGCCATAATTATTTAATTTTTTCTTAATAATTTCTTTAAAACTGATGAGTAAAGCTCTTTACATCTCTTGATAAAATAATGAACCTACTGAATATCTATCTATATAAAAATACATTCAGTTAACGATTCGACAAAAATAATCAAAATACCAATTTATTATGATGCAAAGTCTATTCTTTCTAAAAAATAAGAAACTAAATATATCCAAAATAGTTCATTCAGTTTAATAAAACAATTGAGTCACAGCTTACCGATAATCCGGCAACAACACCTAAACCATTATTCACATTGGAAAATACATTAGACTGGTCATATATAGGATCTTCTCTAAATGCTTGTTCTTCGAGAAATGTTCTTAAAAACAAATAATATTCATTTGTCAAGGAGTATAGATGAAAGGCTAAAACATTTCTGACTTCATTTTCTTGCACACTTAAATATTTATTCGGAATCAATATATCGAATTTATACGTTTGACCATTCATATAAAAATCATCAAATGTACCTTGATAATCAATATCAGTTATTAATACTGTCTCATAATCTCTGGCTAAAAATATTTTATCCTCCTTGACAAATTCAATTGTTTCTACCTTTTCTAAATAATTATCTTCAGCATTTTTTGTTATTATCTTTGAATCAACTCTCAATTGATAATAATTATCGATACCAGAAGGATCGTTAATTTCTATCGAACACTTTAACATATGTTCCTCCACATTATTCTCATTTATATCAACAACCGTGGATGTATCTATTGATATAATGGGAACTGCCTCAGGAATAATAGTCTCAGCAAATACAGAATCTCCATCTTCTAAATTAAATACAATTTTAATCTGATCATTATATTGAAGGATCAGATCGTTTATAGTTAACCATTCTTTAGAAGGATCGTAATTATACTTATTGATAAATATTCCATTTTCATAAACACTGACAAACATCCCAGATAATTCATCAAATTTCTTATCCGTAAGAATATCAGTAGTATAACTTCCATGAATATTCAAAGTACTATCCGGCATAGGAAACGCATACATAACAACTTTTGAATTCTGATTAGAAAGCTGATATTCTAAACTTTTCTCACAAGAAGAAACAAGCAATCCCAGAATCAACACATTGAATATCATCCACTTAAACATCATAGCTCCTTTTTAAAATTTTAAAGTATATCGCACATATGGTAATGGGAAAGGGAAAATACTTAATTGACGTAATTCCCTACTAACTTGCCCGGTCTGTTCATTTGTTTCTGACGAAAAATATAATGTGAATGCATTTTGACGGCCATAGGCATTATACAGTCCAAGACTCCATACACTTTCTCCCCTCCTACTAAGTTTTCTTAGGTTAACACCTATATCTAATCGATGAAATACAGGCATCTTATAGCCATTTATGGTGCTAATATATTCTGAATAGGAACTTTGTTCCTGCATTCCTTGCGTAGGTAACGAGGGTGTATAGTACTTTTGCGACGGTAAGGTAACCGAACTACCAGAACTAAAAAGCCAGGTCGCAGAAACATCGATTTTTGAATTGATTACATAGTTCCCAAATATCCCAATATCATGTCTTCTATCATTAGTTCCGGGAAAACTTTTGCCTCCATTTAGCTTATCAAACTTTTGACGTGATTCTGCCAATGTATACCCCATCCATCCAGACAATTTACCTGTTTTTTTATGGATTAACAACTCCATCCCTTTGGCATTACCATTCCCTGTTAAAAAATTATTTTCCCAAGAGTCTGTATATACTGTAGATGATGCTCTTTCATCATAGGTTAATAAATTTTCATAGTTTTTATAGTAACCCATTAACGACATATCAAAACCTTTTCTAAACTCAAGTTTGCCACCAAAGGAATATTGTTTAGCATGCTGTGGCTTAATAATATCAGTTACAGGAATCCACAAATCTGTTGGTAATGAAACCGATGACGACGTAACCAAATGTAAATATTGCGTCATTTTTGAGTAAGAAGCCTTTATTGCAAATTTTGGTAAGATAAGATAACGCAAAGATAATCTGGGTTGGTAGGAACTATATAATTTATCACGCGTGTTATATAAAGAGGCGTGTAAACCTGCATTTATTTTTAAATTCGATGTTAAATTGAAGTCATTCTCCAGATAATAATACAATTCATTTCCGTTGATATCCACTCCACCAATAGTAGAATCAACAATAGCTTGTGAATTGAACGACTCCCTAATTATATCTAAACCAGGATTAAAAGTATGTATGATGAAATTACCTCCAAATCGCAAATGATGATCCGGATTTAGAAAATAGTCAAAATCTATTTTACTCATAATATCGGTAATTCCACTATAATATTTTTGTTGGTAGAAATTCCAGATATCACTTTCTATATTATGCTCGTCATGTCCAACAAAATAAGAATAATCACTATATGCAAACGATATATTTGAAAATAGATTTTGATTATAAATCTTATTCCATCTAAGGGAGGCAACTGTATTTCCCCACCCTGAATAATTTTCGTTATTTACATCAATTGTTTCCTGCCCTCCTTGTGGTTGGTTGGGATTAATCACCTCTATAAAATCATATTTGGTATAAAATCGATCCCTACCACCATAATAACTTAGGTACATTCTACTTTTATCAGAAAATTTATGAGATATTTTTGTATTTGAATCATAAAAGTAAAATCCGGTTCTACTATTTCTTCCTGATTGAATTGGCAATGCCAAAAGATCATAATACGATCTTCGAAATGAAATACTATATGTGGTTTTTTCTTTATACAAGGGGCCATCTAAAGCAAGTTTTGAGGACATCATTCCAACACTTACAGAACCATGTATTCTTTCATTATTTCCATCTTTAAGTCTTATATCAACAACCGATGATAGTCGCCCCCCATACCTTGCCGGAAACCCGCCTTTAGTAACCGTTACATTGTTTATTGCATCTTCATTAAAAACTGAAAAAAAACCGAACAAATGCGATATATTATAAACAGGTACATCATCAATAAGAAATAAATTCTGATCTGTTCCACCCCCGCGAACATACAATCCACTTACCCCTTCACTACCTCCATTAATTCCGGGCAATAACTGTAATGTTCTGGCAACATCTATTTCTCCCAAAAAAGATGGTACTTTTTTTATTTGACTTACGGGTAGGTTAATGGTACTTGTTCGTGTAGAATTAATTCCTTCCGGAGTTAAAAAACTTACAATTGGGATTTCCTTTATTAAGCTATTATACTCAAGACTAAAATTAATTACAGTATCTTTTTCTAATTTAAAATAATGTTGAATTGAGTTATAGCCGACGTAGGAACAATTTAACAGAACATCTCCTTTAGGTAAAGTTAAACTATAAAATCCAAAGTTATTAGAGGAGGTTCCGACCCATTGATTGGCATCATATACATTTGAACCAATGAGAATTTCACCATCTTTTTTGCTTTTAACAAATCCTCTGATTACAAATTTTTGTTTTGCATCTGAAGTCAAAGGTGTAATTATAATCTTATTTCGTTTTTCAGATAACTGATATCGACAATCTGAAAAAATCTCATCAATAAACCCTTTTAGTGTATTTTTATTTGAAGAAAGCAGAATATATTCCTTTAGGCAAAGTTTATTACTGTAGCTAAATGAAATGTTTGCCTCATCCTCTATACTCTTAAGCAACTCCCCAGTCGAGCCTGAATTTAAAGCAATTACAAATCTTTTTTCAAGTAGGGATTGTGCAAACCCAGTTATCCCAAAAACATAAAATAATGTAAATAAAAGAATATATTTAAGAAACCAAGTATGGTTCATTTGCATGTTTGTGATGGCATCTGATTAAAACAATGCGAATTTAATCAGAGATTATTAAAATTTTGCCATCAAACACAATTTTTTTATTGAAGTGTAAACTAAGTTCTTCGATTATTTCATTTAATGATTGATTATCAAAGGTAGTAGTAACTTTAGTTTTTACATCTTTGCACTTATAACTGACTTTAGTTATTTCTGGGAATGAATTTTTTAACTGGGTACATATTTCTTTTAATGTGGCCTGATTAAACTTTAATTGCTTTGATTTCCAATAGATATCGTTATACGAAATTATCTCTTCTTCAACCAACTTCTTTTGTTTTAATATGGCTCTTTCTCCTTTAGTTAATACCACATTTTGTTTAAATGCATCAACATTTACTTTTCCTGACACGACAGTTACATAAAGATCTTCTCCAAGATTATTTACATTAAATTCGGTACCCATCACACTCACATCTGCATCACCAGCTTCCACAATAAATGGTGTTTCATTATGAGTTACCTCAAAAAATGCCTCCCCTTTTAGCTCAACTTTTCTAACTTCCTGACTATCTATATACTTATTAAAGATAATTTTACTGTTTTTATTTAACACAACTGTTGAATTATCCGGTAGATGTATTGCTTCAATAGTTTCAGTAGTCCGATAAGCAGAAAGCCTTCCAAATCCTGGTACATTTAAATACAAATAAATGGATGAGCTTAAGATAAATAAAGGAACCAAAATAGCTGCAATTTTTCTTATTGGAAAAATACGATGCTGAGAAGGTGTCACTTTAGGATTTTGATTTATTCTAATTTTTTCCTGAACCTTATTCCAATCAGAATTAACATCTACTTTATTAAACAAATGTAATCCCTGACTTTTTTGCCATAAAAATTCCATCTGCTCAAATTCTTCATTATTTTGAACACTTTGGTTTCTCCAACCATTTAAGGTCAACAAATCCTCATCAGAAATATTATTAGTTAAATAATCAATAATAATCTGATCAATATTTTCGTTCAAATTTTTCACTCTACACGATCTAATTCAAATAAACAATCAAAATTGAGTAATACAAAATCAATTAATCCTAATGAAAATGCATCATCCCAAAAATATTATCACTTTCCTCAACTTCTATTAATTCAAGATTTTCATCCTGATTTACAGCAACTTCTTCAATATCATTTTGAGTATTAATCAATTCAACTAGTAATTGTAATAGAAATTCCATAGTTACTTTTTAAGGTTATTGTTTTTATAAGACAAATATAAATAAATGTACACGTAGTCAATATTGAAATTATTAATCCATTTAGAATCATTCTTGATTGAGAGCAGTAGCAAATTACTGATTGCCTATCGATTAAGAAACAATTAAGGTATTAACCAACTAAAATAGGCATAAATTGCCAATAGAGAAACCACACTCATATAATTAGAGAGTTTTTGTCGCATTTTTTTTAATGCGTTACTAATTTGTGTTTCTACTGTTCGTTTAGATATAGACAATTCATCTGCTATCTCTTGGTTTGATTTCCCATTAAAGCGACTCATCTCAAATATTCTTTGACATTGTTTTGGAAGGGTATTAATGATCTGATTTATCCTGTTTTCAAGTTCTGTTTCCTCCATAATATCGTGAAACAATTGCTCGGAATCTTTATTATCTGTATAAATTGAAGTATGATGAACCCTTAATATTTGTTCTCTTTTTAAATGATTAAAGCATCTGTTGCGAACTGATTGGTATAAATGAGATTTTAAAGAGGTGTGAATTTCTATTTCTGCTCGTTTTTCATAAAAGTTTACAATGACATCCTGAACAAAGTCCCTAGCCAGGTCTATATCATTCACTAATTTTGTTGCAAACACAACTAGTGGTTGATAATACAACTTAAATACCTGCTCAAAAGCATCGGCATCTCCCTGCGATAATTTGTATAATAAGTCTTGCTGCTTCATTACTTTTGGAATTCCCTCACAAAATTACACAATTTCAAACTCTATAAAACAAATTTAGTACCAACAGATAATATTGATGTATGAAATTACATTTTATATAGATAGACAAGATAAAAATAAATTGGTTGCCTAGATTGTTCATTTTTTGAATATGAATCATTCCTCATTAATAATATAGCAGAATATTCTTTTAATGTTAAAATCATTTTTACTGATATTGAATAGTTTATATGTTTATTTGATTTAAAAAATAATAAAAATATATCTATTATTATTTTTTTTATATTTTTGCATTCAGAAATTTATCAATAAGATAAAATCGGGATGTGGCGCAGTCTGGTAGCGTACTCGTCTGGGGGGCGAGGGGTCGCAAGTTCAAATCTTGTCATCCCGACATTAAAAATCAAAGACTTACAAATATAATTTGTAAGTCTTTTTTATTTAGTGCCAACATGGTTCAAACAACATCATTATTAATTACTTTAAGAACCTCATGTCGTTTCATAAAAAAACCTCCATTTGTTTTGTACAAATGAAGGTTTAATGTGGTAGGTAAAAAGGACACCGGTGCGACCGGAGCGTGTTAAGTTTTACTCTGCCTTATTGCTATCAATATGAATATTCAAAAATGTAATAAATTCTACATAGACATGCTTTAATAAAAAGAAAGACATAAATGAAAATGCACCAAAAGAAAAACATGGTATAGCTAATAATAAAGAAATTTTTAATCCCATAGCTTTATATAACCAATATCCTCCAACGAAAGATAATATAGGCAAAATAAAAGCCATCGCTTTGTATATAACAAGTTTCTTTTCGTAAAAATTTATTTTTTCAATAGCCCAAGGTGAAGCATCATGGTGTATCTTAAAATACTTTTGCCAATGAGTATCAATATCAACAGTTCTAACTTTTTGAATGAATTTATCTGATAGAAAGAACCTAATAAATCTATTCTCTATATTATTTTGAATTATTTCATAATTCAACAAAGCCAAGGACCTATGAATTATCAAACCATTGATATAAAAGAAGAAAGCAATAAAAAAGAACCACTGTGCTTTTAAAGAATTAATAAATGATAATAAATCTTTAAGTGAATAATCACCGATTATTATCATTATTCCAAACAATGCACATAAGGAAAAAATAAACCCAATGACTAAAAATTCTACGGCTAGATTTGTGTATTTCATAATTTACAAGTTAAATCAATATTAGATAATACTTTACCTAACTCTCTCAATTTGTCCTGGACAATTAATTTCTTATCTACGGGTATTGGTGTGTTTTCCGGATTGGACACCCAATTACTCACTTGAGTACGTGAAAAGCCACATAGGTTAGCTAACCAGGCTTTTGGTATATCGT
>JBNKGY010000109.1:0-12559 GCA_050290065.1 Marinilabiliaceae bacterium | reverse complement strand
AATCTCCAAGCTGATTTGCTGACATAAACTCAACATCAGGCCACTTTTTTATCATTTTTTTTAATAATTGACTTAAAACTTTAAGCCCGATTTTTCTATTATTCGGATCAATATGACCACAAAAATTTACCCTATGTGAACTGATAATTGCAGGCTTATTCCATTTAAAAGCTGTATCTACTTGCCTCAAAGTAAAATTTAACCAATCTTTTCCATCATTTTCGGAAGGCTCAAAAACCACATTTCTTACTAGATGCAACAATTTGTTTTGATATTTTTTTCCCGTATAATTAATCCTCGTTTTATATTTCCCACACCCCTGATGTTCTATCTTAATTAACGGAATATCAATATATTTCACACCGTTATTTGATAAGTATTGATATATAATACTATGCTCATTACCTGCCGGTGCATTAAAATGAATTGAACGGTAACCAAATACTTTTTCAAATGCATCCAATCCATCAATTATAATATTTTCAAACTCCTTATTTTCAGAAAAATCCCAAAATCCAAAAGCAGAAGTTTGTCTTATATTTTTATACCCCGGAGTTGATAGTCCTGTATAAGATCTATTCTTTAAAACGACTAGAAGTTCCTTATCCCTTTTAGCAAGCTTATCTTCAAAAACTTTTAAATTAAAATGTTCCCTACCATGAAATTGAGGATCCATCAATCCTTTTTGTATTCCTTCCTTCCACAAGTTCCATGTTCCCTTATAAGCCGATTCATCATAAGCTTCTAATTTAGTAAAGGTCTGAGGTAATAATTCATAAACATAGCGTGAATAATCCTCAGCTTCCATTTGTTCAAAATTGATGTTACAAGGCACCGCGAAAGGGGTAAATACTGCATGTTTTCCATTGACATCCTTTACAGATGTTAAAACATCATATAGCATCTCCAGATCTTCACGATTTTCAAGTGAATCAAATTTATCGAACCATCCCAACGCTTCATATCCTGATTGATCTATTTTTTTCCGGGCTCCTTCGGATGCTAATCTTACATTACCATAATCGTCTACAGAAAAAACAACTATCTTACGATTTGTTTTCCATCCAATACTGTTTTTCAAATTTCGCTTTAGAAAATCTATCATTATTAATTTCAAATAATGAGTCTAATTTTCGAGACCCGTTAATTCATACTGCTTAGATGTCATTTTTTAATTAGTGTTCGTCTATAAAGTCCAACTACTGCGTTATTGCTCAAAATCCCAATCCTCATATACGCTAGTATACTGCGGTGTGAATTTTTCTTATGCCTTGTATTTAAACTTTATACTCCAAACACCTGACTTTATGGACAGACACTAATTATACACTTGCATAACCTTTTTATATACTTCAGGTTAAACCATTTTATATGATGAGTTATAAAAGGCAGAATATGTGCACTGCAATGCATTTTCAAATTGTGAGGCCAGTTGAATTCTATCAAAATTACACTCGGCAAATCGCCTGGCATTAACACCTTTTTCTTCGAGACTTCCATTTTCTAAACTTAACTCTACCAATGCATTAGCAAAGCTTATAGGATTATCAGGTTCAACAACAACACCTATACCCTTTTCATTTATCATTTCTGCTAACCATCCCGGATAGTTATTTAAAACAGGAAGACCCGATGATATATAATCAAAGAATTTATTGGGTGAAGTTCCGTAATAAAAAGCCGGTACATTTTCTAACAACATTAAACCAACATCTGCAGCCCATAAATATTTAATTAATTCCTTTTTAGGAACAGAATTAAGAAGAATAACATTACTTAGATTTTCGTTTTTTACTCTTTGTGCGAGATGTGCTTTTTGTTTTCCATCTCCAATTAAAACAATTTTAATATGATTGTTATTCTCCTCTTTTAAAAGTTCATTAGCTGCATTCAATGCTGCATCGAGTCCATTGGCAATTCCATGCGCTCCAATGAATATGGCAATAAAATTTTGCTCATCACAACCCGGAATTATTGTTTTTGAGTGACGCCCCGGTATAAATAATTCCAGATCACAACCATTTGGTATTAAATAAACAGGCTTTTCCGATGACAATCTTCTTTGAATTCCGTTTTTAATGCCCGGAGACAAAGCAATGCAAGCATCAGCTGTATTATAGGAATAATACTCAAGCACTCCCATGCCCCATAGTAAAAATTTATTTTTAATAATGCCCATTTCTCTGGGAAGCTCGGGCCATAAATCTCTCACCTCAAATACAAATGGTATATTCTTCCTTAAAAATTTTAATACTATTCCTGGTATGCCAGCTGTAATTGGTGTTGAGGTTGCAAAAACGATATCAAAATCTTCTTTAAATATTAATCCTATGCTCCTGATTGAATACTTTAAAAACACCAGAGTCCGTTGCAAAAGATTCATCTTATTGTTATACTTTAAATTAAATTCAATAAGATCAATACCCTCATAAATACCTCTTCGCATACCCTTTTTATATGCTACCTCAGACAAAGGAGATTTTAACCTTGGTGATTCTCCAAATACCATTGTTACCTTATTTCCTTTATAAACTAAATATTTCGCCATCTCATAAGAACGTATACCGGAATTACCTTCCGGAGTGCAGAAATACTGATGAAAATAAAGTACTTTCATTTTATGATCTGTATTATAGTTGTTAATTTTCTGTTATTGGGAGATGTGATCTTTAATCGAGAAACCGTTTCATATTGGAAATAATAATTTGAAATTAATTGATCGGCAACTTGAATTCCGGCATTTATTGGAACAATTATCTTTCCCCAGGGCAATTCAATTTCATTTTCCTTAATATGGTATTCACACTTTTCAAAATTAAACCCTATTTCCACGGTACTGGCGTTTCCACTAAACTTATCATTTATCTCCCAGGTATTATTCTTCCACAGTATTCTTCTCTCATGATAATTGCCCAGATAATCTTTATATGCCCCTTCCCATTCTCCGGAAGTGTGATTTAAAATATGCATTTGATTGAAGATGGGTTTGATCCATTTCGCCAATAAAAAACGCCCTAGCCGGGGCATCTGCTCTCCGCCATCAAATGATAATGAATTATGCGAATGAACTGATTTCAAATCAGGTACTATGCTTTCTTTATCAGGATTGTATGAATAACTACCAGAATCAAACAATATGTTTTTGCCATCTGCCCAAAGATCAAAATGCATCACATCATTATGAGAGGGCCTGAACTGATAGTTGGGAAGCCGAATCAATGCCCGGGAATCTTCTCCATTCATGATTGTGTAACCTGATTTATAAAACTGTGACTTTTTAATTGATAAAACTATAGGATAGCTATCTGCTTCAACCCTCATCCAAAACAGCTCCTCATCATGTAATCCGTTACCAAAAACCCTTTTCCCCTTTAATAATACAGACGAAATTTGTAATGAGGGGCGATAATCTTTATAATCACAACTATGATCTGATAGTAACATCGTTCCATCATTTGAACCCAGATTCGGACAATATCCTGACTTGTCTACAATAGACAAAAGCCAATCCAAAGACTTTTCAACAGTATTGTAATATTCAGGAGAAAATCGAGATAAATGAAGTTGTTCCGACCAGATTAAAGTATTGGAAACTGTATCCAGAAATAATCGATGATAAATCAATGAATGCTGTGCAAAACTCCCATCCTCATAAGTTAATTGTCTCACTAATTTCTCAAGTTCTGTCTTTCCTTTTTCTGCATACTTTTGATATAAACGATGATTGGAGTTTGAAACTTTTAAAAGCCAGTTTCCACCAATATATAAGGCAGCCGCTTCACTTGTTGCATGATTGTTTCGTTGTGCTAATCCATATTTCAGGTTTGAGGATATTCTGCGCAAATGCAACTGAACAATTAAAATCAACATTTCCGTCGGGGAATCTAACTGACTCAGGATATTAGCACTATTTAATAAATTAATTAACCTGAAAGAAGCCTCTTGTCCGCATTTCCAGTTTGGTCCTTGATTTAGTGGATTTTTACTTACCCAATCCGATAACCATTCATTTAAGGTTTTTAGATATTTAGTATTACCACTTATAGCGTAGGCTCTTGCTAAAATACCTACCCATGAAAACCTCGATAGTTCCCATATGTTTTTGATATCTCCAAGTTCATTATTAAAATCTGCAATTTTTGTCCAATGTATTTTTTCCTGATTACATTTTTTACCATTAAAACGATTTACAAACCAATCAGGTGGGGTTGACTGTTTAATCCAATGATGCGAATAATAGGGTAAACAACCATCAATAATTCTATTGGCCCTAACTATCAATTCTTTCTCCCAAGTACTATTATACCCCTTTACATCGGGTCGTCTGCATTTATATACATCCCCTTCGTTTGCAATTTTAATAATAGGATACCTTTTTAAAAACCATCCATATTTTAATTTTAACCGATAAATAAATACATAAAAAACATTTAAAATTCCAAGCTTTGGAACAATTTCTAAATACCAAAAGAGCTTAACAAAGCTATTAGGTTGCATCATTGTATTTTATTAATGATAGGAAATATAGGCTAACTAAAGAAATGTCGATTATTCCACATTAATCCAACGACTTTCTTTTAAACTTTGTAAAGCTGCGAATGATGCTTTAGTTGCATTTATAATTTCGTTGAAGGGAATTAAAGGTTGCCCTCCCTCTTTGATATTATTAATATATTTTAAAAACTGCGCTTTATGCCCCTTATCTATCCTGGTTTTTAGGTTTTTAAAGCCTTTAACTCCATACGCCTTTGTTGTACGAAAATTATCAATGATAAAAACACGTTCTCTGGAAAACACCTCTACGCGTTCCTTACCGTATGATTTAGACCCATTTGAAAAATAATTAATGACTGCATTACTCCCATTATCATACTTGAGCAAGATGCTAACATTATCTGTGTTTTCTTTCATCGCACCGCCCAAACTATTCATGCAAACAGACTTTACCAATGAACCAGAGAAAAAACTGCATAAATCGATATAATGACAAGCTTCACCAATGATACGCCCTCCACCTATTTGTAAATCATGAACCCAAACCTGTGGAGGAATGAATCCTGCATTCATGGTAGCTACAATATTAACAGGTCCCGGATTTGCACCCAAAGCTGATTTAATAGATTGAGAATGTGGTGAAAACCGTCTGTTAAAACCAACCATTAAACTCGGATTATTATCTCCATTTATTGTTTTTTGATAGGTATTAACAATATCTGTTAACTGATCATTATTAATGGCAAGGGGTTTTTCAACAAATACATTTTTTTTTGCTTTTAAAGCTTCAATTACAAATCTGGCATGAGAATTATGTCTTGTAGTTATAAAAACAGTATCTACTTCAGGATCGTTAATTATTTGACTATAGTCCGTTGTGCTGTGCGAAAATCCATATTTATTTGCCAAAGCGGTACCTGATACTCCTTTTGAAGAAGCAATGTACTTAAAATTTGCCCCTGTTTTTTTTAAGGCGGGTAACATGGTCATTTTGGTAAAATTACCGGCCCCAATAAACCCAGTAACTGCCTTCGATCCATTATATGAGCCTTGTTTCAATAAAATAGTATTTCCATTTACCTTATTATCTACAATTGACTT
Organism: Marinilabiliaceae bacterium; assembly: GCA_050290065.1. GTDB lineage: Bacteria > Bacteroidota > Bacteroidia > Bacteroidales > Marinilabiliaceae > Saccharicrinis. The sequence goes on along the minus strand of JBNKGY010000109.1, from coordinate 6,964 downwards.
GTATTTGAGTATGGAAGCAATTGCCCCGGATTTACTTATATTATTATAAATCTTACCATATTCTTCAAGATCTACAATATCTGAAATAAGATCTTTCACCTTCAATAATCCTTTATCAATAGCACCTAAAACAGCTTCGAAATTTCGCTTCTCAGTCCATCGTACAAACGAAAGGGGGTAATCTATTCCTTTTTGCTCATAGTTATCATCATAACGACCAGGTCCATATGAACATGAAACCTGAAACTGCAATTCTTTTTCATAAAACTCTGCTCTATTTATATCCAGGCCAATTACTCCAACAAGTATTATGCGGCCACGTTTTCTGCTCATCTGAGCAGCTTTTGAGATTATATCATTATTTTTGGAGGAAGCCGTAATAATTACCCCATCAGCCCCAACTCCGTTTGTTGATTCCATTACCGATTTAACAACGTCATCTCCTAAAAGAGGATTTATGGTAGTAACACCCCATTTTTCAGCCAATGCACATTTATTCTTATCAATATCAATTCCAATAACCTGGCAACCATTTGAAATAAGTATTTGAGAGGCAATAAGACCAATTAGTCCAAGTCCATACACCACAATAGTTTCTGCAAATGTTGGATTACACAAACGAATACCCTGAAGACTTATTGAGCCAATTACAGTAAAAACAGCTTCTTCCGGACTTACTCCCTTAGGTACTCGGGCTAACAGATTATTCGGAACACATACATACTCCGCATGCTTTCCATTAGAGGCAACAATATCTCCTACTGCAATATCAGAAACACCAGCCCCCAATTCAACAACCTCTCCTACATTACAATAGCCTAAGGGCAATGGCTCCTCAAGTCTTTTAAAAATATTTTCAAGTGTAGGAATCAATCCTTCTGCCTTAATTTTATCCAAAACCTGCTTCACTTTATCGGGTTGTTGCTTTGCTTTTTGCACAAGATTTGCTTTACTAAACTCAACTAACATCCTTTCTGTACCAAGAGATACAAGTGAATGTGAAGTCCGAATTAATACCTGTCCTGAACCGGGTTTAGGTATAGGTATTTGTTCAAGAGTTGTCTCTCCGGTTTTCAGATTTTGAATAATTTGCCTCATCTGTTATTTTTTATCAATTGGTAACTAACAACTTACAAATATTTAGAATTTTATTTGCTCTGTCTCTGGCATTATCGAACAGTTGTAATCGCAGCAAACCATTTTCTATTAAAGTCAACTTTAAATCTTCGTTCTTCAAAAGTGTTTCTATTGCATCAGCAGCTGCTAAAGCATCCATTGGTTTGTAATAAACTGCTGCATTATCACATATACTATGAGCAAAAGGCAGGTCGGTGGTAATTATTGGCTTTTTCATTACCATGGCTTCCGGATATGAAGCAGAAAAGCATTCAACAAGCGTAGGTAAAAACATAAAATCGCATTCATTATACAAAGCCGGGCAATCCTCAGGTTTAACTACTCCAACATTTATTATATCAGTTGTATTAAAGTTTTTAAACACATTTGTAAATGTTGATGGAGGAAGAGTTAACAAGAATTTCACATTGGTATACCCTCTGTTTTTCAACTCTTTAATTACAAACGGGATAATCTCAACATTTTTATGCCTGTAATATGAACTTACAGTAAGAAACCAGATTTCATCCTTTTGCTTATCTGGTAATTTCAAATCTACTTGCTTAAAATTGTTAAAAAACCCGCTATGAGTATTTGAAATAGTATATACATTTTCTGTTTTCAGTGCTTTACGTACCCTTTGGTTAACATCATCTGTTTGCACAATATAAGCCGATGCATCTCTCTTGAAAAAATAATAATGAATTCCCCTTTTTATGGCAAACCGTAGTTTTCGATATAAACTTATAGATTTATAATAGGGAGAGTCAAAATAAATATGGTTACCAAGGTTAAAACCCATCACATGTGGCACTTTGGGTTGCCAGTATGATGGACCGCTGGTTGTAATAACACAATCTGGTTTTATTTTTTCTTCATATTCGTTCAACTTAGTTGAAATGGACGGTATTTTTAATAAGTTAACGGTTCCGAAATTCAGATTGTAGAAATAAAAATTCTGCGGAAAATCTTCGACTTTCAATGATTTGCCTACTCCGGAACCTACAAATACATGGTATTCATGTTCATTAATTTCTCTACATTCATAAATGAAGGAAAGAGCAACTTGTATGGCTCCTCCAAATCGAAGTTTGGCTGTATTTATCAGTACTCTCATCACTGCTTTTGTTTAAAGAACCCGAGATATTGATTACCGATATGATTAATGTCAAACCTTTTGATAGTTTCCCTCGCTTTGTTACCAAACTCTTTTCTTAAAGAATCATCATTCATGAGTAATTCAAGCTTCCTAATAAAAGATTCATGATCACCTTCTTTAATTAAGAATCCATTTTCGCCATCCTGTATTAAGTCCGAAGGACCAGCTTCACAATCAAAGCTTATACAAGCCTCTCCTGCGACCATTGCTTCCCCCAATGCATTTGGAAAACCTTCGGAATTGGAAGTGAATGCAAATATGCTACTTCTCTTATAAAAATCCTGTACATTGGTTACTACACCACAAAACTGAATTTTGTCTTCCATATGCAATTCCTGAACAACCTGCTCTACTCTTGCTTTTGTCGGACCGCTACCCAAAAAACAAATCTTCCAGTCATTTGAATTAATCCGGGCAAAATATCTAACCAATAATTCCTGTTGTTTGGTTGAAACAAAACGACCCACGTTAAGAATGATCTTTTCTTTTTCTTTAGTAATCATTCCATTCATTCTCAATGGATTTCCAATAACCTTTATATTAGAATGATGCGTACGTTTAAACATCAATTCTTTTGCCATATCTGTTTGAGCAATAATTCCTGTTACCTTTTTATATACCCTTGGATTTAAAAAATCTAAGAAAATACCATAACTAATTGAAGGCCTGCTACGATCAGAAATAAAAACCCGAACAGGTAACCCTTGAACCGATAGATAAACAAAGGAATTAAATTTACCCCCAAAGCTTAACAACACATCAGGAACAATAAGCTTAATCTGCTTCCTCAGCCAAAACATGAGTTGGTACAAAAATAAAAGTCTTGGTAAATCTGCAGAACTAAAAGGTGGGATATGAACCTCAACTTCTTTAGGTAGTGGAAAAAAAACATTGCCTTTCATTAAGCAAATAACATTAACCTGAACATTAGTCTGTTTTGAGAAATACCATGCTAATTCAGTGATAACTTTCTCTAAACCACCAGATGCTAAAGAAGGAAGTATTAAAACGATTCTCACACTTAAATAATTAGGAATTTAGTTTTAAACAATGATTTCATCAAAAATATAATACCAAGAACTGGTTAAATAGGAAATTATTCCACTATCACTTTAGAATGAACAGATTGGACCACCCCTTCTATCATCCAACCATATGGATTAAAGCTTCCAGGATAATAATTCAGATTTTTGTCCCAGTATCCATGATTAAACTGGTCCACATCATACCCAAATCCATAACTCATTTCAACAATAAGTGGCTTTCCATCCTGAAAAACAAAATCAAATGCAGCAGTTTGCAGGTTTAATCTATTAGCCACTTTAAATGCGATTTCCAAAGTACTCTCAGGAATTTTAGTCATGTCATATTCAATCATTCCACTGCCTGAAGCACGAAAATCACCTGAGCGCACTCTTCTCCTAAGAGCAAAGCACTTATTATAAACAAATGTTACCCTGACATCGTGAGTATTATTGGGAATAAAATCTTGAAACAACAAATAGCCCTTTTCCTTTCCCTGAATTTTAGAATATTCAGTTGGCATACATATCCTTGCGAGTCCTTTAAAGACATCCGTTAAACTTGTTTTCCCACTCTTATACTTTCGCCAGCGCTCTTTAATACTTCCCCATACATTATATTGTGAAAAACCGGAATTAAAAGCTTTGTTAATTATTCCATTGGCCTTTTTTTGAGATTTAACTAATCTAACATTTTCTGAACCTGAGCCTCCCCTTAACTTAAAAACTTTTGGAAAAGAACACTCTTTTGCCCATTTCTTCGCATCCTTTTTTGAATAAAAAGCATAAGATTTTACTAAGGGTGCTTCAATCGCTTCAAGCAAATATTTTTGACCTAATTTATCATCGAAGTGCCAATTGGTTTGAAAATCTGGAAAAACCATTTTTCCTGCAAGCTGTAGTGAATAAAGTAATTGTTTGGCAAACTGAGTATCCTTTGCGCTGGCATGATGATGATGCCACATTAATGCATCACAATCCTGAAGCTGCGAAATAATATCATTATCATAACAATTTACTACCTTGAAATCCATACCCTTCTCTTCACAATATTGTATCCAATGTTTACTAAAAGAGCCTTTTCTATGGTGAATAGCTAATTTCATGATACACGCATATTTTTAAAGAAATGAAATATTTTGGAATATAGATTCTACAAACAAATGGGTATTAATTTTGACTTGTAGATTGGATTTTACTGAATTAATATCAGATTAAATTACATTGAAAAATAATGTTTCAATTAAGTTTTTTATTGTTTTCACTCATAAGCCGTCCTAACTGATCTGAGGTCATAAACTCAATATCCGGCCAACGCTTTAATGCTGAGGAAAGAATCTTATTTAACATTTTCAGGTTACGATCCCGGTTATTAACATCAATAAAACCAACATAATTTATTCGGTGACTTGTAATAATTGCCGGCTTATTCATTTTAAATGCAATATCCATTTCAGACAGGCACTGTGCCACCGGATTTTTAATACCCATGTTGAACATAGATGGCTCAAATGTAACATTCCTGACACTAAAAATCTGGCCAAATTCATTCCTCTTACCCAGATGAATACTATGTAGTAAATTTTTTGCTCCGGGAACCGGCTCCCGCATTTTACGTATGCCCTGAAAAAACCTTACCCCTCTTTCTAATACAGCTTTGTTATAATCCGGACTCCAGATAAAATTAGGGGGGATGGTAGATTCTGATTTATAATTAAATAAATTCACAAATAAATCCAATCCTTCCAAAAAAATATTCAATTTCTCTTCCTTATCCTTCAATGAATTATATTGCATGGCAACCACATAATAATTCCCTTTAACCTCAGGCCCTTTAGCAATACACCCTGCCATATGATTTGAAAAACCAAAATGGGCTTCTCTATCACCTTTTATCAATGCATCCATTAACAGACTAACATTAATATGCTCTCTTCCATGAAACTGAGGATAAAAAACTTTATCCTTCATCCCATTTTTCCATAGATTAAAGTTATTACTGTGCTTCGGATATTTTTTAAATGTTTCTGTAATCAGTTCATAATGGTAATTCCGGAAGTCATCATTTTTTATCTTTTCAAAATCAGGATTAGCCATTAAACAGTTTGCTGTAATAATAGGATGATTTCCATTTATATCTTTAAATGACAAAAGTAAATTAAACAGCATTTCCAAATCTTCCTCACTTGCAATAGAGTCAAAACGTTCATAAGGTCTCTTATCAACTGGATATCCTTCCTGGATACATTTATTATATACTTCCCTAGATGGCATCCTGATGCTTCCCCAATCATCAGATTCAATCACTACAATTTTACGTTTTGTTCTCCAACCTTGAAAATTTGTGTATATACGAGCAATTTTCCTCTTTATCATTTCTTGATAGTTTATTAGGATTTAATGAATCTCTTTAATCAATGAATAATTTGATATAAATAAGAAAATTATGGTTAAAGGAAATTAAATCTATAGTTTGATTTTGAATTACATTAACATGTGTACGATGCAACTAACCTTTTACATATATTAGCTTCATTGAATAGTATGAAACAATATCTATATTCGATATATCAACTCAGGCTGCAAAAAACATTTAAAAAGATATATTTTTTAAATACGTTATTAAACTTACACCATCTGAATAAAAGGCTGCCGATACCGGATTTCCTATTACTGTTATAATGCCACAATAATCTAAACCTCTTCGTAAAGCTAACAAGCAAAACAAAACAAGAAACGGTGTGGTAATTACTTTAAGAAAAAGAAACTTCCGAATTTTGTAAATGGCAGAAAAAAATAAAATATGGAACGAAAATATAAATGTATTACCAACTACTTCGAATCGATCCACTGAGGGAATAACACTTAATATATTTGTAAAACCTAAAAAAAGAAGTGAAAAACATAACAATGTATTTAAATCCTTTTTTTCTCTTAAAAAATCTCTTGCCACATAAAAAATTGAAATAACTATACTATAATTAACCCATTTAACTCCCAGGTTGGCATAAGTAATAAACCAAGGTAATTCCTGATCAATTATTCTCCTGGTTTCTTCGTAATTAGGATTAGTATATGTAATTATCTTCGAATAAAAAATATCTGGTAAAAAGGATAAAGCGGATTGTAGCCACTGAAGATCAAGAGCATTTATTATTGCTGTTATCAGATAGAATACTAAGTACAAATTTGATCTGTTCTTCAACAACAAAAAAAGACTCAATACAGCTAAAGGAAAAACAAAGGCGAAATGAACAAACATTGAACTCAAGGCCCATATCAACCGACTTCGCTTACCATCAAGTAAATACGGAAGTGTACCATAAAGAAATACTTGAGCTGCCATCCAAAAACGAAACCCATTAATATTCCATATTGGATTTATTAAAATAAGAGTGAGTACGTATAGGCTCATTAATCCGGATATCCTACTTTCTGTTCTCTCCAATACATACCAGATATTTCTGGAATAAAAATAACCAAATAATACCCCATAAACAGTAAAAAGAATGGTTGTATTGTCGGTGAACCTGGAAATAAGAAACATGATCAAAGGAGAAACAAAGTCTGGATCTGAAATGGATGCTGTATAAAACGAACTAATAAACTGTAAAAAATTTGTTTTTGAATGGGCGTATTGTACAAACAAACTGGCGTATCTACCCGA
>JBNKGY010000108.1:0-12619 GCA_050290065.1 Marinilabiliaceae bacterium | reverse complement strand
ATTTGGTCGTAAGCAGGTTCAGGACAACCATCACTTAAGCTACTGAGAGTAGCCAGACTTACGGAATCTACCTCAGTCCACCTACTAAAACCAATTCCGTTATCACATACGGTACGTATCCTGAATAAATAAGTGGAATCCTGTTCCAGGTTTTCAACAATCAGTTCCTGATCGTTTACCTGCTCTACATTCCATATATAATCGCTCTTCTTCTTCCAGTTGACCTCGTAGGTCTGTGCATTGGGTTCTGGTTCCCAAACCAGGTGCATACTTGTATGAGAAGGTACAAACCCATCTGCATACGAAGGTTCATAACAAGAGCCGGTATAGGAGAAGTTTTCGTCACTGGCCCTTCGGGTACTAAAGCCCATAATGTCTGTAGTATCAGAGCCCAGGTAGCAGTGATAGACCAGGCGACATTCAATGCTGTCGCCATCCATTATTCCCTGTACAATTGCCGGAGGCATAATCGTACCTACCGATTGATATTGAGCAGACATGCCCGCGGGCCTCCAAAGCAAGGTATAGGACTTATATATATTGTGCGCCGGCCAATACACTTCGGTTATGCCAGTCGGATAAGTGATCGCACTATCGATTTGCACTTCGGGTGCTGTACAACCTGTTCCACTGGCACCTCCAGTCATGATAAGCTCTTGCTCATCTCCAAATACAAAAGCACTGTCTTCCCAGCATTGGCTACCTGTACGTACCCAAATAGTATCACCATAAATTCCTTTCGATCCCCAGCGGAAATCACGATTGGTTGCAGTTGTCTGCTGACTAAGGGTACGTGCCTCGCAACGTACATCTACCTGGTATTCCAGTACTCCAGGCATTCTTTCCCAGTCTACACTTAACTTTTCTCCCCACAAAATCGAATTCTCCACTCTGGCAGACAATTCAACGGGAGGCATACAATCAATATCCAAAATACCGGGATTGATATATTCGGCATATACGTAATCAGAAACAATAGCTCCACAATCCTTGGCAAGGCGGAATTCATAAGTAGTACCCGGGTTCAGGTTGACCAACTCCATGCCAGAAACAGGATCATCAATATCTACCCAATTACCCCAAAGTGTTTTGTTTCTAAACTGTAAAAAGTAACTTTCGCCAGTATCATAATCACTCCAGCTTAATTGAACAGAGTTCTCATTTAGAGACTCAACAATTAGTTCTTCTGTATTTTCACAAGGCGTACCAAAGTAGAACCTGCGAACTTCGGATTGCCCGGCATTACGATAATGCACCTTGTCATTCAAATCATTTGCAATTACTCGCCATGCATACCACCGATCCGGTTGCATCCCCACAAAATCTGTAGGAAATGAAAGGCTTTTTGATGTTAGGATTGTAGTAAGGGAATATGTCATGATATCATTATCGCCACCTGCAAAAAGCTCTTCGGGCGCTATACTCTCGTCGTAAATCTCGGTGATTTCCAGTGTATATTCAATATTGGTAATTCCGGGATATATACCTCGCGGCATCCACGAAAACAAGGCCGGAACATTCGTGTTTTCAGTAGGAGTACTAATTACCTGTCCATCGACAGGAAGCGTAAGTATAGGTGGTTGAAACATTGATATCCAGCAAATATGCATGCCGGAATAAGGGTCGGATATAAGCACATTACGCGCTACATCGTACACTTCTACCTTAAAACGATACATACCTTCAGGGATTTCATCACCTGAACTTACATTACTAAACACTAAATTGTCTGGCTCAAACAATGGATGTAAAATAGACAGGTCTACCGAATTAAGTCCTGGATTCAAATACATGGTATGTTGCCATGAATCCGATGGGGCAGTTTCAATTCTAACTCCAGACTGGCCCTCAATCACAAGCTTTAATCCCACTAAATAGTTAGTACTATTGTTATCGTTAAGAACAATATTCAGCTGCATCCCCATATAATCATCCTGCGCATAGGTACCTATGTTCATTGGGTAGGGAGGGGATAATACCAGATTTGATCGAACAGGGTACAACTGAGCCTTGGCAAACATGCCAATAACAATAAAAAGACCTAATAAGATATGCTTTGCCGTTCTTTTACGCATGAGTAAAAATTATATGTAATTACTTTTATTTTATCTATTTTAAAAACTATACGAATATCCCAATCTAAGTAAATAGGTGTTATTCCTGCTTTTGTTTGTATTGTCCATTACAATACCCCGGTTCATCCAAACTGCACTAAAATTAAAATTATGCTTCTCCTTCAACACGTACGAAGCCATATATTGCAACCGGTGAATACTCCCGGTTGACTCTCCTTCTCCTACAGAGGCATTCCATGTATACATCCATCCAGAGTTGATAAGTTTAAACAACAAGGCATTAAGCCCCAACGAAGGACCTACCATGCCATTTTGCTGTTCCTGCATTACCATCCAATTTAAATTACAGGAAAGCGTTGCTGATATATTTTTTGGTATAAAATTGGCGTTGTACACAATATTGGAATTATAATAATCTGCTCCTGAATTCTGGGCAACACCACCAAGTTCCGCATCACTTTGCATCATAGCCAACATAACCATGAATGATTGCCCCAGTGTTTCGGTACTTGTACTATAGGTCATATTTAATGAGGTGTTTTGACTCACCTGTACATACCTTAATGAATCAATATTGTCGTATGGATTTACAACAGGGGCACCGGCATAAGGGTTAAACTCCGAAACACTTCTGAAATTTGAATAGTTAGTGTTAAATTGTAATTTTTCAGTAGCCAACCACGATAGGCTTAATTGTCCTATCATCCTGTTTGCAGTGTTTATTTTATCACCATCCAGATTATCCCGCTCCAAACCCAAACTAGAGTTTATATTTATCTTATCCTTAAATAAAGGTGATGCAAAATTAAAGGTGAAATTCTCTAAATCATTATTATAAAAATAGGCTCCATGGGTGTTGTACCCGGGAGCTATCCTTTCATATCCCAATCCAAGGTTCATTTTCTTAACCTTAAAACCAATATCTGTTTTTAAAGCATGGTAGCTCTTTGTAGAGCTATTTTTATAAATCCCGATATTATCAGAATAAAAGCTATTTCCTCTCTCTCCAATTCTACTATCCCTTGTTAATTGCGAAGTGGAATATTCAGCAGAAACCGTAATTACCTCATTCACCTTTTGTGAGATATTGAAGGAGGTAACAATATTCTCTTCCGGTGTTATCCCCAATGAATCAAGTCCGGCAGAAATGGAGGCATATTTATCAGCAGACCGGAATACAGATACACCATATTGATTGCCTTTATTTTTCCGCACCACCTGAAAACCACTTCCCCACCGTTCAAATACAGGCCTGTTTCCCCTGTTTAAAATTGAATCGTAGGGAGCAACTGCTTTGAGCAACCTTCCATACATAGCTTTAATTTCATAATTGCCAGGTTCCAGTTCAACACCACCTCCAACAAAACTATGCCCGTTCAGTGAATATTTTGAAAACCTCATATTGCTCCATCCTGCATGTAAAGTGACCCATTTGTACTTAGGTTTAATACCAAAGCGGTTAAAACTTTGCTGACTTTGCGGGTATCGGGAATCAAAGGTTCTGTTGCTGTATGAAAAGGATAAGGGTACAGTTAATTGCCCAAAAAAGGTAGCTGCCAAATTACCCTTTATAAAATATTGATACGCTGGCGCATTTCCGGATTGCTTAACGTCCGATTCAGAAAACATCATGTCCGTAGATATCCCACCAGATAACTTGAACGGTTCTGCTTTTAGCAGCTGTTCAACATCAACTGTTTTTTGGGCTATTATGGGAATAGTTATCAACATAAATAGAACTAGCGAAAATATTCTTATGCAATTATTATTGGTCAATGGTTCTCTTGTTAAAATCTTATGCATGATGGTTTTACAACAGTCTTTTTTTTCTTAAGACCTATCAAAAATCTTTATTATCGTTTTATAGTCTTAAAAACCTTCATCTGTTATCCTGTAATCTGTATTGCTGTCGAACCATTTGCGCAATATGTCCAGTCCCTTGTCATAATCAGTACTTTTTATTGCCCCTGATGCATAAGTTTGCAATGGAAAATTTTGGATATAAGGAGCTAACTGCTCCATTACCCAATATCCACAAGGTATAGCTCTTTCGTTATCCGGATTTCCGGAGACACAGTTTTTTTCGTTGCTGTAGAGAATCTTTACCACCTCATCAAAGATCTCTTTTTGTCGGGTATACAATAAATCCGGAATCATCTCCTCCACTAGCTCACTACTCATTTTTTGCCTTTTATAAACGTTCAGGCAATACCTTATTGAGTTATCATATCCCATTCGAGCCAAAGCCAAATTTGCATACCACCTGTTTTTCAAGCTTTCGTCGTTATCTGAGGCAATTGTATTTAATAGATCCACGTTTTCCTTTAAGCCTAAATAACCTGTCAATTGAGCAATATTTGGTAATATCCTCGACTTTGGAAACAAAGCAGAGCTAATGTTCTTTTTTGCTTTCCCGGTAAAATATTGCCGTGGATAGTTTCCTAGTATTTTTGAGCAATAAAGTGCAATTCCCACCTCAGTATCATGGCATGCCTTGCTTAAATATTCAACACATACCATTGTTTCAGTAGCATTTTCAGAACTTTTGCCAAGCCTATGAATAATCATATAGGCCTGATTTCTGACTAAAGCATTAGAATCATTGGTGAATGACTTTACATATTCCAAAGCCAGGGAAGCATTACCTTTCTGAAATATTAATTCATTGGGTACCATCATCTCGTCCGCTCTTGCCGCTTTCATTACCTCATTAATCTGAGAGGCTACCTTCTTCTCTTGTGCATTCATAAAAAAGCAAAAGACCGACAAAATAAATGTGAATAAATATTTTTTATGCTGCATATCAGTTTTCAATATCAATTTGTTTGTTTTAAAATTACTTTACAATCCTTATTACCCTGCTTTCGCCTTTATTGTCAGACACCAGTACATAATAAACACCAGGATTAATTTCAGTTACATCCATTTTGTGTTCATATTCCATATAAACATCACTAGCTTGACTCTCCATAAGTATCTGGCCTAGGCCATTTAACACCGAGAAGCTTAAATCACGCTCTTTCACCAACTCTACAGATATGGTAAGTTCATTTTCAAAAGGAACCGGATATACACTTGCTTTTTTTATGGAATATGGGTACACAAACCCATCAACGTAAGCCTTAGATTCTTCACCTATATGAATGGTTTTTGTTACCGTACCACTACAAGTACCCAGATAGGTATCCAGTATTACATTGTAAATTCCGGTATCTGCAAAAGCTATCACCGGATTACCGTCAATATATTCTACTTCCGCGTCTCCCAGCTCCCAATATACAGAGTCCGGTTTAGGGTAACTTGTTTCAACCAATACTATTTTATCGTATACTCCGGCTTCCGAACTCATAAGGAAATTTGTTTGAATGGCATCGGTTAATACATCCAGGTACAGAGAATCTATTACCTGGCATCCCAAAGGATCTTCTACTGTTAATATGTATAAACCTTTATCATAGAATTCAGTTATGCGGGACTGGCTATATATTGAATCCTGTGTATCTGAATATTGATGCACCCATGTATATGTATAGTGTTTGTCTTTGGCCATAACACGTTTGAAATCGCCATGGCATAAATAACTTTCACCTCTATCTTCCGGTGCCAGATAATGATCCATTCCACAAACGTTATCCATTATCTGTAATGTAGAACTTAATTCTGATGTACGACCGTTTTGGTCTGTAGCCGTATTTGCAAAATAATTTGCTCCGGAGAAGTTATAATTGAGCCCGGAAGGAACTGTGAACTCCCAGGTACCATCGGGTTTTGTTTTTGTTCTTCCCACAAAACGTATTGCTGTTTGATCTTTCCCTGCGCTAAAAAATATTTCAACCGTATCTGCATTTACTGATGTTCCGCGCAACACCAATTGCTCTTTGTTAGATGAATAATCGCCAAAAGAAGCTGGAATTTTTGCCTCAGGGGGTAGGACGATTGCGCTATCTTGTTCTCCGAAAAACAAACATTCGCTTATTTTACTATCTGCTTTGTCCAATACCACACCACCTTTGGCATTATTGGCAAATACGTTTTTATAAATTGCAGCATAGGCTGAACCTCTTAAACCGGCACCTCCATTGGCAAAAACAGTATCATTATTGAACCCTCCAATATAATTGTGGCGAATAACCGAATTGTTACAACCCAAAACTCCATCACCTGCATTATTACCAATATAATTATTTTCTAACGTTAATACCGTAGCAGCATCACCAGAAATACCATGAGAACCATTAGCTATTGCGGTAAAATCTTTAAGTATACCAATATGGTTATTTCTTATTACAGTGTTACTGGATGATAACAACATACCATTGGAATGATTTCCTCCAATTTCGTTATCATATACTAGAACATACTTATTGCCCGAAACTTCAATTCCATTTTGATTAGGCATAACTTCGCTATTAGCGTTTACACCAATTCTGTTAGTAGATACACTGTCTATTTGCGCATTATGTATTCGAATACCTGATGCATTATTTCCATAAACTTGATTATTAACAATACGCTCCAGACTACCATCTTTTGCATAGATGCCTTCTTGTGTATTTGAATAAATGATATTATTGGAAATTGAGGAGGAAGAACTATCTCCCTGGTAAAGTATACCTGATACTGAGTTGTTATCAATTTCATTATTCTCAATATTGATATAGTTCGAACTTGCATGATGCACTGAAATACCGCAACTATCGTTTGAGTATATATGCAAATCATTAACCCATAATGAATCAATTCCTGATGTTAGCAAAATACCATTCTCTGTATTATCTTTCACTATTGTATTCTGGATATGTATACTGTTTTTGCCATTTATTTGTATCCCGTTTTTAAAATCAGAGACAATTAAACCATTCAATTCTGATTTTTCATTGGAGTTATTTCCTGCAAATACTAATCCGTTAGCACCATTGCTGCATTTCCCACTTATGGTTATAGAGTCGCTCAACTCAGCCACTAATTGAATAGGAGACCAAATATCCGGCAGTTGCGACAATGGCTTGATGACTTTATCAATGCTGTATGTTAGATCCAAAATTATATCACTCAACTCCGGTGTATAATTAGCACACCCTATTGCATCCCTCAATGATCCGGTTCCAGCATCTCTTGTGTTATTTACAATCAAACAAGACTGACCAAATTCAGAAGTGTTCATATCTTTATCAGTAGCGGTAACCGTAAAATATAAACTATCTGGTTTGTCCCAATCAAAGTTTGCTTCCCAAAATCCATTACCAAGGTTTTTAAAATCATCTGTAATAAAATCAAAACCATTAACTGAGGTCCTGCTACCCATAAAAAGTTCCATTCGAGCATATTCCGGTTCAGACTTAACTACAACCTTACAAGAATTACCTGTGAGTTTAACATGCGCTATGGAAGGAGTTAGAATCGAATTGTTTGCCCACTCAGTTTCCCCGGGTTTAATTATGGAAATAGGCTTTAATCCATTATGATAAATAGTATTTTGTGTAAAAGTATTACCGTATCCATAATTAAGGTCGATACCGTCACCTTCATTGTATGCAATAATGTTTTGAGAAGCATAAACGTTCCATGCTGTATCCAGGTGAATACCATGACCACTGTTCTGCAGCATTCTGGTCTTCTCCTTATCAATACCAATATAATTCCTTTCTATCTGCATTTGACATGTGTCGGATAAAAGGTTTACATAAACCCCTGATTTACCACAAGCAACAATGCAGTTTTCATTAATATTTACGCTACTAGATCCACCAATTACAGAAATTCCGTTTCCGGAATTACCTATAGTATCCAGACCTATCTGGTTATTAGATATATTGGCCAGTATTATATCTCTTAATAAAATCCCTTCATTTAAACTGTTGGTTACTATATTTCTTCCAATATTTACATTTTCAGAATTTAACCCTGTTATAGCAGCACCATTAATGCTATCAATCGTATTACTATATATTTCAACATCACTAACATTACCATCCAGTAATATTCCTTGAGTGGAAAGTTCAACCCTGTTGTTTTCTACTAAAACATCTTGTGCATTTAATACTGTTAAAGCAACATTGGAATTATTTACAATAATGTTATCAATAATTTGAGTACGCTTCCCATCGATATAAGAAATAGCTGTTGTGTCTACTACAACTCCTCCATCAAAATTTAAAGAAATGAAATTCTGACTTATTGTACTGCATAACCCTCCATACATTCCAAATCCATGGTTAGCAAAAATAACCAGAGAATCTGTTTCATAACCTCCAATACTATTCTTAATGATTGTAGAACTGTCACATCCGTATATTCCGTCGCCTTTGTTATTTCCAACAAGGTTTCGATTAATCGTAAGATTAGCGGCCTTTATTCCTGAAATACCATTACCCCCGTTTCCTAAGATGGCATAATCCCTTAGCATTCCAATGTAATTGTCTTCAATAATGGTATTTTTTCCCTTAATCAATATTCCATCGTTAAGACTCCCTCCAATCTCATTGTTTTTTATCATCCTAACATGATCGCTTAAAAGCTCAATGCCATATAAGTTGGTCATAGTTGAGTCCATGCTAAAACCTAAAGTATCCACATATAAACCTAATGTATCTATTTTGAGAATTGTTGTATCAATGCAAAAACCTATCAGGTTTTCAATTATGGTATCCACTTTCGTGGTTTCAATTTTAATTCCGGCTAGTGTATTACCAAAAATATTGTTACCTGATAATAAGTTTAATACTCCTCCATAAGTACGAATTCCTTCAGAACCATTGCTGTAAATTATATTATCAGAAATAACAGCGTACTCAGAATCTGTTTCATAAAGCAGGCCTTCTTTTTGATTATCACATATATAGTTGTCGGACACTTCCACAAAAGAAGCCTCTCTTGATTTTATAGAAATACCAATGCTGTCATTCCTATGAATCATAGATTTATTTACCAACAAAGAATCAATATCAGAATAAACTATTATTCCGTGTTTAAAATTATCCTCTACAATTAAATTCTCAAATTGTAAACTATTGCTTCCATTTATACTTATGCCATTTTCAAACTTACTTACAATTAAATTTCCTATGTTTGTTTTTCCAATGGTGTCATTACCTGCAAATACTAATCCACTGTAATCAAACCCGTTTAAACCACTCAAGGTAATCGAGTCTGTTACCTCAGGAACCATAAAAATATGATGTTTAATATCAGGGAGTTGAGTAAAAGGTTTAATAATTCTTTCGGTATAATCCGGCATATCAAAAACGATGGTGTTAATCCAGTCATCATAATTTGCGCAAACCAATGCTTCTCTCAATGATCCGGCACGTGCATCCAAAGTATCTGTAACAATATAACACGACCATCCTATTTCTGAGGTATTACCATCAAAATCAGTTACTGTAGCTCTAAAGTTTAAATTTTCGGAATTATCCCAATTGAAAGTCCCTCGCCAAAATCCATTTTCCTCATTTATAAAAGAATTGGTAATGTACTTGTATGCATCTAATGTAGCTGAATCTCCTTCAAACAACTCAATAGTCTTATATGTTTGTTCAGCCTTTACAACAACCGTGCAACTTGTTCCGTTATAGGCTACACTGGCAACCGATGGTGTCAAAATCGAATTATTTGACCAATTCTCGAATCTTGTATCCGAGGCTCCTTTTATAAATATTGGTTTCTCACCGTTCGTGTATATTTCATTCTCAGAAAAGGTATTTTCTGAACCTTGATTTAATTCTATTCCATAACCTCCATTGTAAGCAATGATATTCTGATATATAGAGGTGTTCCATGCCGTATCCAGTTCAATCCCACTTCCTGTATTCCCCAATAAATTTGCCGTATTTTCATCTATTCCTATAAAGTTCCTGTTTACCTGTATATTACTTTTGTCTGAGGTAAGATTTATATACAGTCCGGCTTTGTCATTATCACCAATAGTATTGTCTTCAATATTAAGGTTTTTGGCATACCCACTCACCGAAATCCCGTTACCGGCATTCCCTAATAATGAGCTTATAGAATCCGTACCTATAAAATTATTTAATACAAATGTTTCATCAACATTCTGGATATTTATTCCATCACCCAGATTGCTGACAATTTTATTTTCTTCTATATAAAATTTCTCAGAGTTATAAATGGTGACAGCATTACCATCAATACTGTCAATTTTGTTATTTAATATCCAACCACGATCGCACTCGTCACCAACAATAATACCATTCTCTGAATTGTTAATGCTATTATTCTCAACTCTGGCTCGTTGAGAATCCAAAATAGTAATCGCATTTATTGGATTATTTGTAAAAGTACTATGATGAATATAAGGATCTTTTGCCTGATAAATCATCAAAGCTGTGGAGTCAATATTCTCGAAATGACAATTATCTATTTCTAAAAACCAAACTTTCCCATGTGTATGCGTATCAACTCCAGTAAAGCTCAAATCTTCAAATCGACAATTCCTCACATGAGTATCATGGACCCTTCCAAAAGTATCAATCCCCTTTCGGAAATTTTTAAAAATAATACCTTCTATCAATACTTCAATAGTTAAAAAACCGTTTGGATCCTCTGGATCTCCAACAGCCAATCCATACATTTCGGGTATTTTCGCACCTGATATAGTAATGCAAACATTACCATTCTGAGATAAACCATCAATAACCAAATCAGTAGCAATTGGAGGAAGTACAGAATCCAATTTTATTTCATATTGGTTATTTATAGCAAGCTCAGATGGTAAATTAAAGAAAATGGTATCCATTAATTGCTCCTGATTACCGTGACCTTTACCATTACCTTTGTTGTTCCCTGTGGACAAACCTTGTGTTTTACCATTGTTTTCATTTGCCTTAAGAATAGCTTCCCTAAAACTACCCGGGCCAGAATCATGGTTATTTATTACGGTATAAACTTCTGCATAAGATTCAGAATAAACTATACCTAATATGAACAATAAGAAAACGTAAGCTTTTAATTTCATGACTGTTAGATTTACTTATATTGTATCAACCCGGAAAGTAAAATTTTTCCATATTTAAGGCTTTAGGTTTTAATTAAAAATTGACAATAATTTCTTCTGTAAGGGGAGATTCATAACCATCTGTATATATGGCTTTTACGCAATATCCATAGTTATTACCAGGACCTGTACTCTCATCGTAATATTCAAAGATATCCCCATCCATACCTGCAAAAATTACCTTGGAACCACCATTCAATGTGCGATAAATGATAAACCGTTCCACTCCATTTTTCTGATACTCCCATGATAATTTTACAGTGTGTTTATGTTTATTTAGCACGGCTGTAAAGTTTCTGATAGGTTCTCGTTCTCCATTGTCATAGGCCTGTATATTCATTAGCCTGCCTCCTCTTGATGATAATCCGAACTCATCAAATGCAATAAGAGTATATTGATAATTCTGACCTTTTACAACCGTTGTATCCATATAACTTTCATAACTCTTACCACTTACACCAAATAACCTTATTTGCTGCCATATGGTATCTGTACTAAGTTTACGTTGCAGAGCTGAGTGTTTTACATCCGGGCTACTACTGCATGCCCATTTTAAATGTATTCCCTTGTCGGAGCTTTTAATCTCTGTTATAATAGGAGGGTTGGGCGGTATCGTATCGTACCTTAGTACTTCAAAAGCTTCCGAAAAATCAGAAGGATTATATGAATTGTCAAAAGCAACAACTTTGTAAAAAACCGACTTTCCTATTACTCCTAATGAAATGGTATCAGTATATACAGAATCGACACCTATATTAGCAATACGCGAAAATTCTTCGTTCTCAAAGTTTGCAGTATATATATTAAATTGCTTCAAATCCTTTTCTCCACCGTGTTTCCATTTTAATTTTACAATCCCCAAAGAATCACATACAGCCGATACAATCTCAGGTGTAGAAGGTGGAATACTGTCGGGTATATTCACAAACTTCACTCCGGACCATACTGTATCGTTTGCGTTACCTACCGCCATTATCTTATAGTAATTGGTATTAATGGGTGAAACATCTATGAATTTTCTTGCCATTGTAGACAATTGTTTGGAGATTGGTTTAAATTCCCCGGTCGCTTTTGAATTTCTATACACATACAAATGTTTTATATTTCTAATATCATGTGTTTTAATTTCCCATTCAATAGTATTCATAAACCTTTCGGAGGTTTCTGTTTTCACAATCTGAGGAACCGAACTCAGTAGTGTTTTTTCTATAACTTTATAAGGCTCTGAAAATTCAGAGTAATCACCAAATACATCTACTGCTCTGACTTTATAGTAGTAAACCTTTTCTTTTTCCATTTGATTTATTCAAATCCAATTCAAATCATATTCTGAATTTAGTTCAAATTCAATTGAATTTGGATAAACTATTTGGAAAATACTCATAAACTTATAAATTCAATAGAAATTCATAGGAAATTCTTTAGGACTTCATTTACAGAAAAACTTGAACCTAAGCTCAAGTTTAAAGTTTCTTATTCATGAAAAGTAGCTATCTAATTCTGCTCATGTCAAGTTTCCTAAGCTTAGTTG
>JBNKGY010000107.1:0-12853 GCA_050290065.1 Marinilabiliaceae bacterium | reverse complement strand
GGCAGTAAACTCACATTTTTCGAGCTTTGAAAGCCTCAAAAATGAAGCTTTCTTATCTGCCACTTGAGTTTTCGTGCCAGAACTAAATATCTACTTTTGATATACTCCCATCTGCAAGCAATTATGTATATGTCATTGTTTATCTTCCATAAAAAGGCTTATTTTGTGGAACATGTAAAGAAATTATTCATTCAACTAAATATTAATATTCTATGAGCAAGATAAAAATTGCAACTAGCATTTGTATAATATTGAGCTTTATTTCCCCGAAGCTTTTTGCTTGTACAAATTTTTTAATTACCAAAAAGGCATCACTCGATGGTTCAACTATGATTTCATACGCCGCAGATTCACATGACTTATTTGGTGAATTGTATTATTGGCCTGGACAAATATGGCCGGATGATGCGTGGCTGGAAATTCATGAATGGGATACCGGTAAATATCTTGGAAAGATTAAGCAAGCTAAAGTAACCTATACGGTAACAGGTAATATGAACGAACATCAGGTTGCTATTGGAGAAACCACCTTTACCGGTAGAAGTGAATTACAGGATACCACCGGGATAATGGATTATGGTAGTTTAATTTACGTTGCTTTACAGCGATCTAAAACAGCACGCGAAGCCATTAAAATAATGACTGACCTTGTGGCTGAATATGGTTATTATAGTACTGGAGAATCCTTCTCTATCGCTGATCCGGAGGAAGTGTGGATCATGGAATTAATTGGTAAAGGACCCGGTAATAAGGGGGCTGTATGGGTAGCTCGAAAAATTCCGGACGGAATGGTATCAGGACATGCTAATCAGGCTCGTATAACAACGTTCCCACTGAAGGATGAAGAGAATTGTCTGTATGCAAAAGATGTAATTTCTTTTGCCAGGGGAAAAGGCTATTTCAGCGGGAAAGATAAAGAATTCAACTTTGCTGACTCATACGCACCTCTTGATTATGGCGCACTTCGTTTTTGTGAGGCCAGAGTATGGTCAGGGTTCCGATTGATGAATGAGGAAATGGATAAATACGAACCCTATGTTAAAGGTGAATCATCAGAAAGATTACCGTTATGGATAGAACCTTCTAAAAAAATATCATACAGAGATCTTCAAAACGTCATGCGTGATCATTTTGAAGGGACTTCGATGGATATGACAAAAGATGTTGGAGCCGGAGCCTTTAAATTACCTTATCGCTTTCGACCTTTAATCTGGAAAATTGATGGAGAGGAATATTTTAACGAAAGAGCCATTGCAACACAACAAACCGGATTTTCATTTATTGCTCAAATGCGCCATTGGTTGCCCAATCCTATCGGTGGTGTTTTTTGGTTTGGTGTTGATGATGCCGCATCAACTGTATATGTTCCCATTTATTGTGGCATTAACAAAGTACCTGAAGAATTCGCTGTCGGAAACGGAAATCTATTGGAATTCTCCTGGAATTCTGCGTTTTGGGTATTTAATTGGGTATCAAACCAAGCCTATTCCAGGTATGATTTTATGATTGATGATATTAGAAAAGTACAAAAAGAACTAGAAGATAAATTTGCGAATTACATGCCAGCCATTGAACAAGCGGCCAGAAATTTGTATAATGTGGATCCAATGTTAGCGAAAAACTTTTTAACAGAGTACTCGCTGAATCAATCCTCCATCACCTTAAAAAGATGGAAAAAATTAGGAGAATTCTTAATGGTTAAATATCTTGATGGAAACCTTCACCGAGAAAAAGACGGGAAGTTTTTACGTAATGAATACGGACATCCTCACCATGCTGAATTTCCCGGATATGATGAAAATTACTATCGGAAAATAATTAATGAAACCGGGGATAAACTTAAAATGAAAAAATTACCCGGAGAAAAGGAAACTGGACATTAGATAGATGAACTTTAATTATAAGTAAAACAAGGTCGCCAAAACAGCGACCTTGTTTTACTTATACCATACTTTTTATAGTTTAAAATCACAATCACAAAGAAGGTTTGATATTTTCTCCACCTCCCCTTTATCTAATCCGCAATATGCGCATTATAACTGTTATAAGATATTGAAATTACTTCAAAACAAGATACTTGGTTGCTTCATCTCAATTCGCCAGAACGGTGCTATACCTCATTTCTGCAAAGCCTTGTTTTATTGTACGTCATTGGTCAAAGCGAATTATAGTATATAATCCGGTTTAAATAATATAAATAACGCCCAATAAATGAGCACTATAATGGATAAATTTATGAGTTTTGGATTCTGTTGATTAACTGCTTTTTTATGAATACTCCATATTAAAAAGCGAATCTTACTCCCACATTCTTTGTTTGACTAAATTTTTTAGCAGTGAAAATATTTATGTTATTCAAATCTCCTTCAACATTAGCCGTTAATTGCAGCCCTTTGTAAACTTTAACTGATAATCCAATACCATAAGCAGGTAAAAATGTGTCCATGCTAAAAGAAGTTTCCATATGACGATATTTTTCACTTATCCCATAAGTGTTAAAACCTAACGAAAAATAGGGTCTAATTATATTTCCCGGATAGATATAAGACAGTGAAATAGGTAATTTAAATATATGATAATTTATTGTCTGAAATTCCAAAGGTGCATATTGCAAACCATAACCAAAATACAAATCACTGCTTTTCAAAGGCGTATAGCCTTTGAAACTGTAAATCTTATAATTATTATTTGAATTTAGCCTAAGATAATCTACATTTATCCAACCTAGTGAGAACTCAATTTCATCCTTTTTTCTCGTATGAAAAACAGAATAATCCTGATTATCTGTCTTTAATTCATGATATTTTTTAGCAACTGCAATCAACTCCTTATGTACAACATCATCCATTTGTTTTATTTCTGATTTCATGGATTGTACATCTTGCATAACTGTATCTAAAGTAAACTTATACTCATCAAATTTTAAAATGGCTTTTGTTTTTCCTTGATTCCAGGTTGAAGTATCATATTCTTTGATATTAAAATCTTTTTCATCTATTAACTCACCTTTATTAGTCACATATACAACCTTCTTGAAAGATCTTAAAAGTTTTAACTTACCAGTATCTTTTTTTTACATAATAACTTTCATTTTGCTTATCAACATGATAATAGATACTTACCGCACCTCGAAATAATACCTCCAAAAATCTATTCTCGCCTTCAAGATTATACGATTCATAAAAACGGCTGTTATTAATTCTATACGCTTTTATTTCTCCTGGTAAATACTCCTGTATTTCAGATTTTCCTAATTTAAATATACATGATTTACATAAAGATAGATCCCGCTTAAACTTTATTTTACCATGTATAGTATCTTGCTTATTCGTGATAATACAACCAGGTTTATAATTAAATTGACTATAAGTTGAATTATTCACTCCCCCAATGAGTATGATTGTAATTAAGAGAAAAATTTTCATTTTTATGATTTAGATTTTATAGTTTTTTTTGGCTGTTTGTAAATGATGGATAAAAATAACATTTACCACATTTCATATTTATTTTTAAGAAATACGATAAAACAACGTTTAAAATTATATAAAATACTGATTTAAGCCAAATCCATAAGACTTACGGACTATCACGAAAATTTAACGCAGCAGATTATCCTTTTATGCAAAAAAAATAAACTCCGCTTATTTGCATCAACCTTATTTACTCTAAAGTAATTTTAACTTTTAATGCATAAACTTATCCTTACTAAGGATGTTATATACCTGTAATTGCACAAGATATTCATTTATATTACGTAACAAATTTAATTATGATATTCAATAACTATAAACTTGAAAGCCTAGAGCTCAAAAATCGAATTGTAATGGCTCCAATGACCCGATGCAGAGCTATTAACAACATCCCAAACGAATTAATGGTAAACTACTATACACAAAGGTCCGGAGCTGGTTTGATCATTTCTGAAGGCGTGGCTCCCTCTCCTAATGGATTAGGTTATGCCAGAATTCCTGGTATATTCAGCGAAAATCAGATTCAGGAATGGAAAAAAGTAACGGATGCCGTACATCATGAGGGAAGTAAAATATTTATACAAATTATGCATACAGGTCGTGTTTCCCATCCTGATAACATGGCTACTAATGCTAAGGTATTAGCTCCATCACCAATTGCCTTAAGTGGTGAAATGTATACTGATACCAAAGGTTTACAACCCTATCCTACTCCTGCTGAAATGACCGTTAGCGACATTGAACATGCCCAAAATGAATTTGTAAATGCCGCAATAAATGCAATAAAAGCAGGGTTCGACGGGGTTGAAATTCACGGAGCTAATGGTTATTTGGTTGATCAGTTTATAAACACAGCAAGTAATAAACGAACAGACTCCTATGGAGGATCTGTAATTAACAGGTGTAAATTTGCTATAGAAGTAGCTACAAAAATTTCAGAAGCCATTGGTCCTAAAAAAACCGGAATAAGGTTGTCTCCTTTTGGTGTTTTTAATGAGATGGAAATTTTTGATGCAATAGATGAAACTTATGAATACCTGGCTATTGAATTAAACAAACTTAAACTGGCATATATCCACATCGTGGATCATTCAGCCATGGGAGCTCCCGAAGTTCCGATTAACATTAAAAACAAGATCAAAAATAATTTCAACGGTGCAATTATATTAAGTGGAGGATTAGATGCTCAATCTGCCAATAAAATCATTGAGGAAAATAAAGGTGATTTAGTTGCATTTGGACGTCCATTTATCTCAAATCCGGATTTGGTTCACCGACTTAAAAACAAATTAGCATTAACGGAACCTGATTTTGACACTTTTTACACTGCTGATGAAAAAGGATATACTGATTATCCGAAAGCCATATAATGTTCAACTTATTTAATATATTCTGAAATTTAACATTTAAATCGAATTCAGATTTATACTAAACAGGAATTAGGTTAGGCTCTTCAACTTCGCACTTGGTGATAGAAGGCTTAACCTTTTTAATTTTCTTTTTATTCTCAACCTTTTTAGATGTTAACTTAAAAAATTTCAGAGAATCATTTAATCGGTCTGATAACTCTTTAAGCTGTAATGACGTTGAAGCCATCACCTCTGATTGCATGGTATGTATTCTCACCAATCATTGAAGCCACTTCTTCCATTGTTGAGGATAGTTCCTGACTAGATGCAGCCTGCTGATTTGTTCCTTGGGCCAAATCTCTCGAATTTTTTATTAAATGTGAACTGGATAGATATAATTCATCAAGAACTCTTTTTAATCTCTTTCATTAAAAATTTGTGTACAAAAGCAAATTTTTGGATACTATTTGATAATAACCCCAACTCTCCTTTATCTACATTTAATTCTTTAACTTGACTAATATTAAGGTCTCCTTCTGTTATATTATTTATTATATCAAATTTTTATACAAACTATTCAAAACATAAAATGGGTCTACTCAATTCCATATTATCGTAGAAAAATCATTGCGAATAGGATATTGTTTTAATATAAACAAGAGTATTCGTATTCAACAATAACATCCATATATAACTACATTACTTACAGTTATATCAATCAATTAGAGTATATAGAAAGTATTATTGCTTTAATTGGTAACAATACCACATCATATGAATGTGCCATGAACTCTAAGAAAAAATAAACAATTACATTTGGTACAAATACATTAATGGAGGCTGCTTTAAATGGTGGTTTTTTATATTATAACAAACACATTATCTAATGTCTTTGTTAATAGAAATAAAAGAAGCACTTTAATGTTGGGTGCTGAAGGACAAATGGAGGTTGTAAAGTACCAAACAGTTCATGGATCGGATTTATAAATGGCAGATATTGTTGGAGAATCATCCTTGGATTCTGCCAAATCAAAAGGGTACCAAGCGAAAGTTGATTATATAAATAGTCAATTAAAATATTATTCCAATCATTTTGAAATAAAGATTTTATAATGCGAAGCATCCATACATGAAAAGTCCCTGACTATTTTTTAGCCAGGGATTTTTCATGTATGGACATTTTTATCCGGGATTATCAATGTCGAACTTAGGTTAATACTATTACTCCTGTATTAAGGAAATATTACAGATTGATACTGATTAACATTTGATAGCGGAATATTAGAGTTATATGTTTTGTTTATGGCCTCAATAAACTTATTTGCAATAATTGAAGCTCCTTTTCCTGTAACATGTATACCATCTAAGGAAAATACACTACCTGAAACAAAAGTTGAGGTATAAAGACTACCATCTACAAAAATTCCTTTGGTTGAAACCTGTTTCATTATTGAATTCAAATCAACATGAGCTAACCCGTATTGATTACAAATACTTAAAATGGTTTTGTTGTACACAACAATTGCATCATTTATTGAGTTAAGTTCATTTAAATCAAGAATAAATTCACCTCCCAAAGGTTTATCTAATGACTGGCCATATCCCGCTTGTAAATATGAACTCGCACTCAATAATACCTTTTCTCCAGTTACTAATTGTCTTATACCGCCCGGAGCCTCTACATCTTCAATTAGTAAAGGTAAAAATCCATCTGATAATATATAGTTAAAATAGGGCAAATCCGCTATTGCAGGAACATTACCAACAACACCTTTAGCTCCATTTCCGAATAGGTTTGAAGCAATCAGGTTCATGTAATTTTCAAACAAAACAGGATTTGTGATTTCATCATCCGATCCTCCGGAAAGTGCATAAGTTAATACATCATTTCCTCCAATCCATAAAGAAACAAATGTAGGATTAGCGGCTAAAGCATCCTGAAGAACAGATGTTGTATTACTACTTGCAAAACGTGCGAAAAATGGATTAAACTGCGCATACCCCGGGGCTACCAAATGTGATGATTTGGCTCCTGGAACACCAAAATTCTGGAAAGGTTTTGATTCATTATACAAACGGTCTGCCAGAATACTCATATCTCCCACTCCTGGTATTGGTTGTAAGTCTCCATTAATAAGTTTAAGTTCAAAATAACTATTCAGCACTCCTGGTTGAATTTCTGTAGTACCAATACTACCATCTGATGTTACTAATGGTTGGTTAAAACCTTCACTACCTACATATTTCAATTGCTCTGACAGGATATAACTAAAACTATTAACTTGTCCTCTGTGACCTAACGCCCCATCTGTATAACCAGCTGTATATGAATCACCAACAGCAACAAAATTACTAAAATCCGCCTCACCTTCAAGGGGTTTAAAATCTTCATACTTAAGTTCACATTGTGTAAAAAGAAGTAAAGTGAGTAACAATGTGATATATTTTATTTTTTCCATAATTGATTATCTTCTAATAAATTATTAAAATGAATATGATATTCCAATTCCAGGTAATAAGGCCTGACTCTTATAATTACCATAAAATCCTGCAGGCGCATATCCTGCATCTCTCTCAAATCCTTTGATATACAAAAGAGAAGCATCAATAGACATTCTATTTGTAACTAAAACTGATGCTCCTGTTGAAATGCCAATCTTATTCATTCCTGGAGTTTCCGGATTTAACAAATCATCTGAAATTGGAGTTTCATCATAATATCCACCACCTCTTAACACAACTCTTTTACTCAGGTTGTATTCTGCTCCTACACGATAAACAAAGGTATTACTATAATCTCTTGGGTTATTGGAATCAGAAAGCTGAGGTGTATTGATTTCAAAGTCAAAATTTAGCTCATCATATGCCGACCAACGAACATGTTGAATATCTGCAGCCAGGGTGAGTTTATCATTTACTTTAAAACCTACTCCAACAGTTAAATTTGCCGGCAAAGGCAGTTTTGCATTGAATTTATTATTTTTAGGAAAACTTAAAGATAAAGCAGCAGGTACATTGAAAGTTGCATCTCCGCTTTTCATTTCCATTTCCACTTTAGAGCGATAGTTTACTCCCAATGAAAGTGCTTCATTGATTTGATAAAAAATACCGGCATTAAATCCTAATGCAGTTGTTGAACCATCCAGGTGTACAGAACTTTCACCTTCATTTCCAGTAATAGGTAATGCTCTATTTAAATCTACTGCTCCAAACGCCACCATAGCTCCTAAACCTACACCTAATTTTTCATTTACTTTATAAGAGATGGTAGGTTGTGCCACAATAGCATGAAGTGTAATGTCCTGAATCAAATAACGACCATCCCAATCACTGTCCCACGATAATGAGTTTCCGTATGGCGTAGTAACTCCAATACTTAACACAAACTTTTCGGATAATCGATTTGCTGCATAGAAATAAAAAGGAGTTCCTATCGGACTATTGGTTTGAGATTGATATAAAGAATTTTGCTTAGAATAGGTTACATCCGAATAAACTAAAGTTCCTCCCAGAGAAAAATCAAAATTCCCTTGCAAAAAACCAAGGGCACCCGGATTAAAATGAACTGCTGAAGCACCTAGAAGAAGACCAACACCGGTATGGCCCATTGCCAAATTTTTTTGACTTTGTGCATTCACCTGATACCCTTCGGCATATACTGTATAGCAAAAAACCAATAAGGTAAATGCTAAAATTACTTTTTTCATTAAATAGGTTTTTAATTAGTTGCAAAAATAATTTGCATTTATAAACATCTACACAATACATATCGTGTTCACACATATGCATTTTAAGATTTTTTTATACATGCAAAAATGAGGGTGCAACCTACTAACAATATTTTTTTTTCGGTATTAACATTTGTCATATTTATTACTGAATCAAAGAATTACAATATTTAAACATTTAAGTCACATGTTCCATTTCATTCTTCTATCCTATAATGAAAGATGTCCACCATTTCTATTTGAAATTCAATAATTGGTGACAGCAAGAAAATTCCATTTTTTTCCCCGAAATAAACGGGGCAGGCTTTTAGTCTTGCTCTCAAAATGATCATTTACAGCGGTAAGCTCACATTTTTCGAGCTTCGAAAGCCTCAAAAATGAAGCTTTCTTATCTGCCACTTGAGTTTTCGTGCATGTACTAATTAGTTCCTGTCCATAAAGTCGTGTGTTTGGAGTATAAAGTTTAAATACTAGGCGTGAGAAAAATTCAAACCGCAGTATACCAGCGTATATGAGGATTTGGATTTTGAGCAACAACGCAGTAGTTAGACTTTATAGACGAACACTAATTAGTTACCTTATTGATTGAAGGCTGTGTATTAAACCTCCAATAGTTATTAAAAAACCCTGATCAATATTATTGACCAGGGGTTCAACACAAAAGAGGCCATCTCATTGTTTATGAGATAGCCTCTTTTAAATTATATGGTTTAGATTATACGAAATCTATAATGCGGCTAAATAATCATTTACATTTTTCTCAATTCTGGAAGCAACATCTACCGAATCTGCTTTTTGGAATTTATCTCCTGTAATTTGTTCAAATAATTCAATATATCTTTCTGAAACCGAATTTACATATTCTTCAGTCATTTCCGGTACTTGCTGACCGTCTTTACCCTGAAATCCATTTTCAATCAACCATTGACGTACAAACTCTTTTGATAATTGTTTTTGAGATTCACCTTTTTCTAAGCGTTCCTTGTAACCTTCAGTATAAAAATACCTTGACGAATCCGGGGTATGAATTTCATCGATCAAGTATATTTTACCCTCTTTTTTACCAAACTCGTATTTAGTATCTACTAAAATCAGTCCTTTATCGGCAGCAATTTCAGTACCTCTTTGAAATAACTCTAAAGTATACTTCTCAAGCATTTCATAGTCTTCTTTTGAAACTAATCCCTGAGCAAGAATATCCTCTTTGGAAATATCCTCGTCGTGTCCTACGTCTGCTTTAGTTGTAGGCGTAATTATTGGTTTTTCAAACTTTTGGTTTTCAACCATTCCATCTGGTAACGGAATACCACAAAGAACCCTTTTCCCTGATTTATATTCTCTCCATGCATGTCCGGTCAAATAGCCACGGATTACCATTTCTACTTTAAATGGCTCACACATATGTCCCACTGTAACCATTGGGTCCGGAGTTGCAATTTTCCAGTTTGGTACAATATCAGAAGTAGCATCCAGAAATTTCTCAGCAATTTGGTTCAAAACCTGACCTTTAAAAGGAATACCTTCAGGTAAAACCACATCAAATGCAGAAATACGGTCGGAAACCACCATTACAAGATATTGGTCGTTGATATTGTATACATCCCTGACTTTTCCCACATAATGTTCCTTTTGATTTGGAAACTGAAAATCGTTTTGAACAATCGCTTTACTCATTATTTTGATATTTTATAATATGAAACTTAGTACTTGCAAAAATAGATTAAATAACATTACCAACTGAATAATTTTACTTCAATAATTTATCCATATCAGCAGCTTCTTTTTTCATCTCAAGACGTATATATGTATTCTTCAGATACTTGATATATTTTTTTTCCTGAGGCTTAGCTTGATGCAGGTCTTCAAATTCTTTTTTTGCTTTTCGAAATATTGCTGATATTTTTTTCAGGTCTCTTTTTAAATAAATATATGCCGTGTAATTCTTATCCTTATTGTATTTTGCCATTTCACTTTCATACCACTCTTCAGCCTGATTATAATAATATATAGCTTTCCATTCTTTGGCTTCCAGAAAATCCGGATTTTTCTCCACTAACTCATTACAATATTTAACTGCTTCTTTTGTTTTACCTAAACCATCAAGTGATTGAATATAAATCATGGACTGTTTCTCATTTGGATGACTTAAACCAGCAAATGCATCGACAATATTTTCCTGATTACCTTTATTTACCTCATTTTGAAAGCGAGTACTATTAAAGTATTCATTTTCATCCTTATTAATTAAAAACTCTTTATACTTTATTAACCCATCAGATACTTTTTCATACTGTTCGGAATGATTCAATCCTGCTATTAAACCTTTAACTGCATCAGTAGTCACACTATCCTCAAGTGCTTTATTATAATGGTTTACAGACGCATTATAATTCTTAATTTCAGCAGCACTTGCTCCTGCTTTTAAATATAATTGATAGGGTATTTCAATATTGTTTTGTTCATATTTAGTTATAATCGTACTAAGTTGTTTGTACGCCTGCTCATAATTACCAGTTGAATAACTCGCTTCTGCTGTTGTTTGTTCGCTTTGAAGTTGTTTAAGAGGGTTGCAGCTTACAATTAAAAATGAAGTAATAATTAGTGACAAAGAAATTTTAAATACATGCATAGTTGTTGTGTTGTGTGTTTATTTAATTTAAAAATCGATATTAAAATCTATAAGAGTAATATTTTTGATCTCTTATAGTCGGCAAATATAAAAAAAAGCCCGTTGAAAGCCAGTATATTTAGCATTTCGAAGTGATTTTTTTATGAAAGTAGGATGGTATTGTAAAATTAAATTCTATTTTTGTCGTCGCATTTGAAAAACGAAATTAAATGCATACACGGATTTAGCTCAGTTGGTAGAGCATTGGTCTCCAAAACCAAGGGTCGGGAGTTCGAGCCTCTCAATCCGTGCTTTTTTTTTATTTTGGCTACATTATTAAGGAGAGGTGACAGAGTGGCCGATTGTGCACGCCTGGAAAGCGTGTGTACCGTAAGGTACCGGGGGTTCGAATCCCCCTCTCTCCGCTGAGCGTTAAACAAATAAACACAAAACCCTGTAAGTCAATACTTACAGGGTTTTTTATGCACAAAAGTGTGCATATAAAAGCAGAAAAAAGCATTTTTGAAGGTGGACTTCAGGTGGACAAAGAATTCACGATTTTAGTCCACCAGAAACGGTTGAAAAAGCTCTGTATTATGCTGTATTGCTCGGTTTTAGATTATAACAAAATGAACTCATAAAAATAATTTTAACATCAAAAATTTATTATTATGAGTGGACTTGAGACCATCAAAATCAACTTCTTCATCAAGAAGACAAAATTGCTTAAAAACGGAGAAGCTCCAATCTTCGTTCGAATCATTATCAACAAGGAAAGAGACGAGTACGGCCTAAAGCAAAGCATTCTGCCTAAACGGTGGAATGAATCCAAACAATTCGTAAAAGGTAATTCTGATCAGGCTGAGAAAATCAATCAGATCATTGAACTTCACAAAACAAAAATCCAATCATATTTTAATTTTATGACTATGGATAACCGACCTATTAATCCAAGGATTCTCAAAGAAAAGATGGTTGGTAAGAAAGAAACCAGACGTACTATCCTGAAAGTATTCCAGGAACACAATGATAATGCAAGGAAGCTTATTGGTATTGACTTCGCCCTTGATACTATTCAACGATACGAAACTTGTTATATGCACACCAAAGACTTTATACGTTGGCAATATAAACGTGAAGATATTGCGTTAGAAGATCTGAACCATCAATTTGTGCGTAATTTATGAGTTATACCTAAAAACCGAGCGTAAATGTGCCCACAACACTGCCATTAAGTATTTAAAAAACTTTAAGAAGATAGTCAGAATTGCTCTGGCTAAGGGCTGGATGAAGAAAGATCCATTTGCAACCATCAAATTTAAATTAAAACCTGTTGATGCTGTTTACCTTACAAAAGAGGAACTGGATCCCGTAATAAATAAGGATATTAGTATGGAGCGATTAAGACAAGTACGCGATGTCTTTGTTTTCTGCTGCTTTGCCGGATTAGCCTTCTCTGATGTCAAATCTTTAAAAAGACAACACATCACAACCGATAGAAACGGAATTACCTGGATTCATAAAAAACGTACAAAAACAGATCAGATGAGTACCATCTTCGTAATTGAGGCTGCTAAAAAGTTAATAACCTGAGTTCGATTAAAATTAGCGAGCTCAAATATCAGTAAATGATTGATTTACAATATAAATTTTTGAGACATAGCGAGCTATGGTGATAAAATTTAGAGCCGTAAATCG
>JBNKGY010000106.1:0-13013 GCA_050290065.1 Marinilabiliaceae bacterium | reverse complement strand
TTGTCTTAGAATTCGATTAGTGGCTGTAATTTCTATATTATTAAGTATTTTTTAACAAATTGGTCTTCTTCTATAAATCGATTCAACGGGAGCAACTCATTAATCGAATAGTAGCATTCTGTCACACCATAACTTGCCTTAATTCTACCAGAAACTTTATGTAATAGATGTGATATAAAATAACTAAAGTAATTTTCCGATTCTATATATACCATAGCATTTCCAGTTTTTGATTGATTTAATTGTGTTTCTGGTAATGTTATATAACAATCGTCTAATAATCCAATCCAATTATTACCTAAAATTGCCCTTGGCAAAAGTCCAATCCCACTTTTAATTGAATTCTCAGTTTGGTCAACCCAATCCTTTACATGTCCAATACAAGTGTCAATTTTAACAGAATCAAATGAAAATATGTATGTTGCTGCATTATATTCAAATAAAGCTCTTCTTTGTTCTAGTGCGCTAGAAGGTTTTACCCAGTTATCCCCAATTGCAATTTTCGGGTCTCCGCATAAAATAGGCATAAGATTAAGTACGGAATGACAATTATCCAATGCCGTAAATATATCTTGTTTATTTAGATTTGATTTAACTTCAATAGTAGCAATGACACCTTCGATTGGATAAAAACCAAGTCCTTTCGATAATTCGAATTTTGGAACTCTGTCATCATAAATAATTATATCAATCTGTTTTGATTCATTTCCTTTGCCATCGAAAATGATACCTGAATAAATTCCACAATCTTTTGGAAGAACTGCTTCAAGAACAGATTTAACCAAGAATTCCTTGAGCATACCATTAGTTGAAGAATGCTTCATCAATCCTACCGATTTAGCGCGTTGTAATAATTCCGCTTGAAACTTTAATAGAATCTTATTAATTATTTTTTCATTTACTTGCATACTCATACTTTCTGCTGTATTATAGCCACTAACGTCTCGAATATGCGTAGTGCGGGATTTCAAGGCACTTCGATATCAAACCACAATACTGTTTATTAAATGCTCTAAAGCTCAAATATACGCAATCGCCCCGCATTATGTATATTTATTGTTAGCCAACGTATTTTATTAATATCAAGGATGCACAATGTCCTCCAAATCCAAAACTATTGCTCAAAGCATAATTGATTTCTCTTGATGCCTTCCCGTTGAGTGATAAATTCATCTCTTTCGGTATCTTTTCATCTACTTCGGAAGTATTTATTGTTGGTGGAATCAAGTCAGTATTTACCGACAAACAAGTTGAAATGGCTTCTATTGCCCCAGTTCCGCCTAATAGATGTCCGGTCATAGATTTTGAGGCACTGATTTGTATTTGGTCAAGGTTTGACTTAAAAAGCTTTTCAATCGCTTTTATTTCCGATAAATCTCCTAATCCAGTTGAAGTAGCATGAGCATTTATATAATCGACTTTTTCAGGAGTAATATTCGCTTCTTGTATTCCTCTTTCCATGGCCAGATATGCTCCGAGCCCCTCAGGATGAGTCCCAGTTATATGAAATGCATCTGAGCTTTCTCCGCCACCAATAATTTCTGCATAAATTTTTGCTCCTCTTTTAATAGCAGAGTCCAGACTTTCTATGATTAAAGTTCCAGCTCCTTCGCCAACAACAAAACCATCTCTGTTTTTGTCGAAAGGTTTCGAAGCTAAACTATAATTCTCGTTATTTGTTGACATTGCTTTCATAGCGTTAAAACCTCCAATAGACGTTTCTGTTATTGGTGCCTCTGAACCTCCAGTTATGATAATATCCGATTTCCCCCAACGTATATAGTTGAATGCCTGTATAATGCTTTGGGTTGAAGAAGCACAAGCTGTAACGGGACAGTAATTTATTCCGTGAAGTCCATATTTGATTGATATTTGCCCTGATAAGCCATTGGAAATTATCTTGGGTATAAAAAATGGATTAAATTTTGGTTGAAAATCTCTTTGGGTAAAATCGACTACTTCTTTTTCGAAAGTTTCAAAACCGCCAATACCACTCGAAAAAATAACGCCAATTCTATTCGTGTCTAATTTTGAAAAATCAAGTTTGGCATCTTTGATTGCTTCATTTGTTGAAATCAAACCATATTGACTAAATAAGTCTAGTTTTCTTGCCTCTTTGCGGTCAAAATAGTCCAAAGGTTCAAAGTCCTTTATTTCGCAAGCAAATTGGGTTTTGAATCTGGACGCATCAAAACGTGTGATCTTATTTGCCCCTGAAACTCCTTTTAGAAGGTTGTTCCAATACTCTTTTGTGTTTTTCCCAATGGGTGTGATTGCACCCAATCCTGTTATAACTACTCTTTTCATTTTACAAAATTATTTATATACCGTAAGGTATATGATTTGTTAAAATTTTTTATGCCTTTTTTAGTTGATTTATTTCGGATTCCAAGAAGTCTATATTGTTTAGTAAAATTTCAGGCTTATTAAGAGTTTTTGCCAACATAATGCTACCCTCGATTAGTGCCATCATACGGTATGAGAAAGTATCTACATCAATCCCCTTCAATTGATTTTGTTTTATTCCCTCTTGTAGAATATTAACAAATCGTTGATGCCACTTATGAATGGTTTTTATCACTTCCTCTTTTAATAAATCGTTCCCATCGTCTGCATCAACTGCTGTATTCAGAATAGCACAACCACCATTATTGAAAATTGGTCTAAAAGCGGTTCTATAATGATTTAGGAAAACTAATAACTTATCAATTGCATTGTTTTCGTTGTCGATTTTTTGACGTATTTGCTCAGACTGAAATTTAAAATTATACCTGAAAGCTTCAACAGCTACTTCGTTTTTATCCTTAAAATTGCCATAAATACTGCCTTTTGTCAAACCTGTGGCATTTGTCAAATCTGACAAGTAAGTCCCTATATATCCTTTCTTGTTGAATATGGAAGCTGTCCTTTCTATTATTAATTTTCTTGTTTTCTCTGAACGTACCATATTACAAATATACCTTACGGTATATGAAAACGCAAATTTTTATTTATATTTAATTTATCGGTTGATTTTCGGGGTTATTTTATATGTTGGCTAACGTATCTATATCGTCATTGTGTTTATATTCATATATGGCTGTATAACGACAATGTCTAAATGATATAATATGTTTAGTCGTTTTGGCGAGCAAATTTAGCAATTAATTTTTCCTAAATAAAAATAGAATAAGGAATTGAAGTTGCAAAATGATTTTGTACAATATGTTAATACGTAAATACTTATCGCCGGCCTTTATACTGTTATTGTTCGATAACAAAAGTGGTAAATGGAGGATTCTCTAATTTCCTTTGGCATTCTTAATCTATATCCTGGTGACCATTAAATAGCAGAAATAGGGGAGTGTCGAATAATAACAGACTGAAAAGAGAAAAGGCTTTTGTTTTGATTTGTACAAAACGAAAGCCTTTTTTGTGAAACTTTTTCTTTATCAATGCAATAGTTAGCTACATCCTCCTTTGATTTTTCTTACTTTTTTCTTAATTGGTTGGTTGATGTTTGACACAGATTTTTCAATCTCTTTTAATTTATTCCCGGCCTCTTTCCTGAAGTTGTATAACTCAACATCTTCTTTTGAACCGTTTGCCTTTAGATCAGAAATTAAATAGAATTGTTTTTTAAAATCATTCGCATTTATATTTAAAGCATAATTGTCTGATTGTCCGAAATATTTTGAAACCATACATGCACGTTGCGATTGTATACTATCAGCACCGTAAAATATGTTGGTTTTGACTTTTTGTACGATTATACCCAGATTCTCACTTTTATGTAAATCTGCGAGAGGAATATTGATAGCTGTTGGAATATGGAATGCTTTATATTCTTCAGGAGTTCGAACATCAACAACATTGTACATATAATACTGATTCATTAACTCAAAGGCGAGTTTGTCTGGATTCATTATTCGTGGATGGCATTCTCCCGCAGCTATTTTTTCATCGATACGGGTATTCATCATTTCAGTTTTCGTTGGTGTGATGATAAGTAATAATACAATTACAACAGGAGTTGCTACCAATATGGTGTTTTTAATAATGATCGGCTTAAACCATTTTGTTTCCTTTTTATTGATACGATTCTCAATGATCTGTGTCATTACAAATGCTCCGGCAGCAATCAATATCATTACAATACCAAAGGCTTCACGACTCATGCCTAATTGATCCGACATTAATACCGGACCCCAAGCTTCTGCCATATACAAGTCTTTAAATAGCGGATATCCTTCGGCAAAGGCAAAAATTCCTATTACGCTTCCCAGTATAAAAGCCATGCCATCCACTCTTCCGGTAGCTGCAGCACAGGCACTTGTGCCCGGGCAGAATCCTCCAATAATAAATCCAAATCCCATGATTCCACCGCCAACAATAGCAGACCATAAGAATGTAGGGTTAACATAAATGATGCTAACATCCAGTAGGTTAAGATGACTTAAGACTAAAACCCCAACCATGGCGGTAACTCCTGCAGTGAAAAATACTTTTAAAACAGTAAAATCATAGCCATAAAAAAGTCCGACTAATTTTTTTGTTGAAGCAAAACCTGCTTGTTCCAATGCAAATCCAAACCCTGTTCCTATTATCAGGGCAATGATATAATTAAGTTCTCCACTTATTATTTCAGGTACTAATGGTCCCATACTACTAATGTTTTTTAATCCATAAACTTCTAAAAAAGTAGGCCACCATGTAGGCTACTCCAAATATTGCCAGCATAGTTATTATCCCACCAAACGACATAACTGCCATTCCGCTTAATGCAGAACCGGATGTACAACCTCTTCCAAGCTGACTCCCAAAGCCGAATAACGCTCCTCCTGCAATAGCTCCAATTACCCGTGTTGTATTTTTCACTCCAGGGCCTTTTTCAAGTTTTAAAGCAATTCGGTTTGATGCAACACCCGATAGAAAGGCACCTATGAACACGCCTAAAACTTCAAATACAAGCCACGATTTCATGGGGCCATCAGGGTGCTCTTCTGCATAACCGGTATAGTAACCCGTATTAGCAGCATGCTCAGGAGCAATAGTTTGCACCGATTGTATTACAACACTTTTAAATGCTCCACTAGCGCCTAACCCACGCCCTGTTACATATATTGTAGTTAAGAGCACAAAGCCTAAAAAGAATCCAGCTAAATACGGATTCATATATTTCTTTTGTGTTTCTGTAATCATGATTTATTCTTTTATATTTTGAGTATCATCAGCTACTTCTGACTTTTTTTCTTCCTCTTCCAGAATCTCCCATCCAGTTAACATGGCCTTTATGTTGGCAGTTAATGAATGACCTGTTGTTGTCATATATACATGTACTACTATAAATGATATTAATAAAAAAGCACCAAGAGTATGGATTACAGCAATCCATTCTAAAGGAATATCCAGAGCTACAATTAAATCATTTGCATCGAATGATTTATAGTACATATACAGTAAACCGGAAAAAATAACCATAGGAGCCATAACCAGTTTAAAGCCCAGGTAAACTACTGCCTGTAACGGATTTAGTTTGTTGTTTACAGATTTTATTGTGGGATGTGGTTCTCCTTTAAACATGCCTACAGAATAATAATGTATCTGGTCCTTTAATTTAGATAAGGTTGGAATATATTGCTTCCACTCTCCGGTGGTAAAGTGCCAGAAAATACTAAAAGCAATGAGTGCCAATAATAAATAGGATGCTGAACGATGAAATGCTACAGCCTTTTCAAATCCGAATAAATGAATGGAGTCATGAATTTCAAAACCTGTAAGAGCTAAAAAAAATATTAAAGCTGCCTGACTCCAATGCCAAAAGCGTTCAAACTTTTTATATATGTATACTTTACGCATGTGTTTAGTTTTATAAAATATGGATTAATAATCTGTATTGATCTCTTCCGATTCAACTTCATCTTTTCGGATAGAATTGAATAAACGAGCCAGAGCATGAAGTGAAACACCAATTAATGATCCCCAGAACATAAGGTTTCCCAAAAGATCAATCCACTTATTTCTGTCTCTTCCGGGCATGTAGAAACCAGCTACAGATGCCAGGCGACCCTTGTTGCTGGTATGGCACTCAATACATGCCAATGATTTTTCTTTAGGTGCTACCATGTGATTCAACGGCCAATACATTTCAGTTTCTACAAAATCGTATTTCCCACTATAGGGTAAACCAACTTCTTTCATTCCTGCTGCTGCAGCTAAGTTCCAGTCAAAATCCTTCCAGAAGGCGCTGTCTCCTTTTTCAGGAGCATATAATTTGGGCTGAATAAGCATTTTAGTTACCGGATCGTAGATTTGGTCACCTCGGTGAACTTTTACCGGATATATTTTAGAGTGCATGTCATCTGCTGAGCCTAATAAGCTATTGACCTGCACCGGTATTGATTCTATAGTATCTCCAACTACAAAGTGTTTGGCATGACCATTAAACCAATAGTACTCAGGTTCAACATTTTTACGCCACTCAAATTCCCCTTTTATCGATAGGTAAGTATGATTACCCAATGAATCTTCTTCGTGGAATGGTTCTCCATCTTTTAATTTTCCGGCCTTAGACCAATACCAGGCCATCTTAGTGGCATTTTCTTTTGCATAGGTTGGTATATGGCAGGTTTGACAAGCTACCTTTGAATAATGTCTGTTTAACAGATCATCAAGGTGAGGTCGGGAAGTGTGACAATCTTCACAGTTCAAACGGTTTACATTGGTTGATGAAACGGAATAAAGTTTTCCTTTTATTTTGTGTTTTTCTGCAGTGTGACAATCCACACAGGACAAGTTAATGCCGTTTTGCGCCATGTGTACATCCGTATTTCTGTCGCAGGCTAACAGTGCATCTTCCAGGTCTCCATGCTTCACATTGTTACCGCCACCACTGTAAAAATGGCAGCTTCCGCAGTTGGTCATGCCAGGGCGGTTCACACTTTGAGCTACTTTTTTCAGATTAACGCTTCTGTCAGGATATCCTGCCATAGCAGCTCCTTTAATATATTCCTCACTACCATCATGGCAAACCATGCAATCCACATTTCGTGCATTGTGAAAATCAAATCGGTTTCCTGTCATTCCAAAACCAATATGGCATTTTGCACATGCTTGCTCGTTACTGTTAGCGCCAATGCAAAAATTATTGATTACGTTTTGTTTACCTATTTTGGCAATTCCTTTACCCTCAACGTAGGCAACACGACCCCAATTCCAATGACTGGAATGCATAATTTCTTCATGCCTTTTATTATGACAGCTAAGACATGCTTCTGTTACATCCTGAGGTGTTTTGAATTCCTGATTAAGAATATCAAATTGAGAATGATCTACAGAAAGAGACGGTTTTGTCGCATACTTCTGTTTTAATTCGTTTTGTGCTAAATTCATAGGCTCAGTTTTGTGTAATAAGTTTACACCTAACAGAACGATGATGGTTACCACAATGGAATAAATAATTACTCGATTCATTGGTGATTGTTTTGTTTAATTTTTTAAGGGTTTTTTTGTCTTTGTTTCTTTCTGGACGAAAAAATCAATTAAAAGTATTCAAATATATAGATATATTTACTGTGATATATCTGGATTTGTGTAATTTAAAATGATTCTGCTTTGCAACGTATTATTTGTTGGTTGATATTCAGTGGTATGTTAAAATGTTCACAAGGAGCTCGTTCATGTTGTATTATGTGGTTTTAGGTTTATTAAGGTAAGTAATTAAATATGAAAATGAATGAATTCAGAATATGGTATACTGCTTTAAATAGCTATATAGAATTTATCTAAATTACATCCATCTAATTGAAGAGAGATAAGGTTGCTATACTTCAAATCATCTGATTTGTAGTGCAATCGTTCAATATTGATCAATTAGAAAAATCCTTTCAAAAATTTTATAAAAGTTGAAATTGATATTTTTTTCATATACATTCGCTTTAAATATAAAAGTGTAAAAATAACACTAAGTAATAATTTGTGTAAAAACGGGGCGTTTCTTGTATGGAATTAAATAAGTATATATCAGTAGACTGTGTGATATTCGGATTTGATTTTGACCAGTTGAAGGTACTACTTGTTGATAGAACACTAAGGAATGAATCCACAGGTGAGATTGAGTTTGAAGATTTTTCACTTACGGGAAATCACATCTATGAAAATGAAACAATTGAGGAGGCTGCCAATCGTATTCTATTTGATTTAACAGGTCTGCAGAATATTTATCTGGAACAGTTCAGAACATTTGCGAATCCGGATCGGCTTAATAAGCCTAATGATAGAAAGTGGTTATTAAATGATGGAAGAGATCCGGATAAAAGAATAGTATCCATTGGGCATTTTGCACTGTTAGCAACTCAGAATGTTACGCTGGAATGGAAGGGGAGGCATGTAAAATGGGTTCCTTTTCATGAAATTGGAGAACTGGCATTTGATCACAACCTTATACTGCAAACAGCACTGACTGAGCTTCGGAATAAAATAAAGCATGAACCCATCGGTTTTGAACTCCTTCCTGATAAATTCACTCTAAGCCAGCTTCAAAGAGTATATGAAATAATTTTAGATACAGAGTTTGACAAAAGAAATTTCAGAAAGAAAGTTTCCAGAATGAAATATTTGATTCCTCTGGATGAAAAACAGACCGGTGTAGCTCACAAACCTGCCAGACTCTATATGTTTAGTCGGGAAGTATATGAAAGAACCAGAAAAGAGTTATTTGATTTTTGGATATAAAATACTTGTGAAATAATAAAATAATATTTATGAAAAAATCTATGATGGAAAAAATATCATTGAAAGAAAAAGTAGGATATGCTTTAGGGGATGGCGCTGCAAATATTGCATGGAGAGGGGTGTCAACTTTTCTATTGTTTTTTTATACTGATGTTTTTGGTATAACACCTGCAACTGCAGGGTTGTTATTATTAATTGCCAGATCCAGTGATGGAGTCAGCGATGTGTTGATGGGAATAGTAGGCGATCGAACTAAGTCGAAACATGGAAAATTCAGGCCCTGGGTTTTGTGGACTGCGTTTCCTCTTGCCGCCATTTTATCAATGTTATTTACAAGTCCTGATTTGGGTCAAACAGGTAAAATTATTTATGCCTATACAACTTACATTCTTTTTACACTGATTTATACTGCCAACAATATACCTTATGGTGCATTAATGGCTGTAATGACAGGAGATAATAAAGAACGAACAAGTTTAGGATCATTTAGAATGGTTGGTGCTTTTGGAGGAGGAATGTTAGTTCAAGGGGCTCTTTTATTTTTAGTAGCTTATTTTGGAAATGTTAATCCTACAATAGAAGTTTCAGAACTCGAAAATGCAAAGTATGAAGTAACCGTTTCTTCACCTGATTTTGTTGATAATGCTAATATAAAAACCAAAGATGGTATTGCATTATTTACTTGGGCTGATAATAATATAGATTCAACAAATGAGGCTTCCAACTATAAAAGTTTTTCTATGGAAGCCAATCAGGAATATAGTTTTATTGTAGAAGGAGAGGAGAATTTGTCTTCAGATAAAATTAGGTTGATCAATCAAAAGAAAGGATATAGTTATTCTATTTATTTACTATCGGTTTTTCTGGCACTATTCATGATCATCACTTTTTATAGTACAAAGGAACGGGTTCAACCTCCAAAATCTCAGGATAGTAATCTGTTAAAAGACCTGAAAGATCTGATAACTAATAAGCCCTGGCTTGTGTTGTTAGCAATCGGGCTTTTGTTTACCATCTATAATTCCATTAAGCAAGGAATTGTTATTATATATTTTACTCACTATATGCACAATCAGCTTTTGGCAGCATCTTTTTTAGTGGGATTGATGATTGCCTCCATATTTGGAGCCATGATAACTGCACCTATTGGAAAAAGATTAGGGAAGAGGAAGTTATTTATTTACGCGCTCATTTTCTCTGGTGGGGTAAATGCATTAT
This sequence comes from Marinilabiliaceae bacterium, assembly GCA_050290065.1. Classification (GTDB taxonomy): domain Bacteria; phylum Bacteroidota; class Bacteroidia; order Bacteroidales; family Marinilabiliaceae; genus Saccharicrinis. Next base: position 3,083 of record JBNKGY010000106.1, on the reverse strand, counting down.
TTATTTTTTGCGGGCCTCAGGATACTATTGGAATTTTCACCATTGGTATAGTTTCAGAATTGGCAGCGGCCATATTCCCAACTTTATTTTTTGCCATGCTTGGAGATGCTGCTGATTACTCTGAATATAAAAACGGAAGAAGGGCGACAGGCCTTATTTATTCTGCAGGATCGTTTGTAACCAAATTTGGAGGAGGATTGGCAGGTGCAATAATTGGATTAGTATTGTCGGCCTATCATTATGATGGTTTAGATGCTAAAACAATTTCGGGCGCAGTACCGGCAATTAAAATGCTAATGAGTTGGATTCCAACAGTAGTTGCCATAATGGGAGCTCTACTCATGTTTTTATATCCTCTTACACAAACAAAACTTGATGAGATTACAATAGAGCTGAATCGACGCAGAGGGGAAGAATAAATTTTGGAAATGATAATAAAATACAAGAATAAAATTTAATATAATGAAGTACGGATTTTTTGATGATGCGAACAGAGAGTATGTAATTACGAATCCTAAAACGCCTTGGCCATGGATTAACTATTTGGGAAATGAAGATTTCTTTTCTTTGATTTCGAATAGTGCCGGAGGATATAGCTTTTATAAAGATGCTAAGTTTCGTCGATTAACCAGATATAGATATAATAACGTGCCAATGGATGATGGCGGTCGTTATTTCTATATTAAAGATGAAGATACAGTATGGTCGCCGGGTTGGAAGCCTTGTAAAACACCTTTGGATAATTATGAATGCCGTCATGGTATGAATTATACCAGAATTAAAGGTGAGAAAAACGGAATTACAGCTAATTGTTTATTTTTTGTTCCACTTAAAACATGGGCTGAAGTTCAAAAAGTAACCTTGACCAATAATACTGATAAGGTTAAAAAGATTAAGCTGTTTTCATTTATGGAGTGGGCATTATGGAATGCTGCTACAGATATGGAAAACTTTCAGCGTAATTTCTCAACCGGTGAGGTTGAAATTGATGGTTCTACCTTATATCATAAAACCGAATACAAAGAAAGAAGAGATCATTATGCCTACTATTCTGTAAACACTCCTATTGATGGTTTTGATACAGATAGAGAATCATTTATGGGATTGTATAATGGGTTTAACGAACCTGAAGCAGTACTTCAGGGAAAGTCAAATAACTCTGTAGCACATGGATGGTCACCGGTGGCATCTCATTATATTGAAGTGGAATTACAACCAGGTGAATCAAAAGATTATGTATTTGTATTGGGTTATGTAGAAAATAAGGAAGAGGAAAAGTGGGAAAGTAAAGGCGTAATCAACAAAACTAAAGCTAAAGAAACTTTGCAAAAGTTTGATACAGCTAAAAAAGTTGATGAAGCTTTGGCTGAGCTCAATAAATACTGGGAAGATCTATTGAGCGCATATACTGTGGATTCCGGGGATGAGAAATTGGATAGAATGGTAAATATCTGGAATCAGTATCAATGTATGATTACCTTTTGTTTTTCTCGTTCGGCATCTTTCTTCGAAAGCGGAATCGGAAGAGGAATGGGCTTTAGAGATTCCAATCAGGATTTAATTGGGTTTGTACATCAGATTCCGGAAAGAGCTCGCCAGCGAATTATAGATATTGCTTCTACTCAATTCCCGGATGGAGGTTGTTATCATCAGTATCAGCCACTTACCAAAAGAGGAAATAATGATATCGGTGGTGGTTTTAATGATGATCCGATGTGGTTGATTCTGGGTGTGGTTGCCTATATAAAGGAATCTGGTGATTTTGATATTTTAAAGGAGATGGTACCCTTTGATAACGATATGAGCGTGGCTAAAACCTTATTCGATCACCTGACAGTATCTTTTGATCATGTGGTTAATAATTTGGGACCTCATGGATTGCCTTTAATCGGACGAGCAGACTGGAATGATTGCCTGAACTTGAATTGTTTCTCAAACGATCCGAATGAATCCTACCAGACAACCGAGAATAAAACGCAAGGATCAAAAGCGGAATCATTAATGATTGCCGGGTTATTTGTGGTTTACGGACGTGATTATATCGAGTTGTGTCAGCAATTAAATAACCATGATGAAGCTGCCCGTGCCCAAAAGCATGTGGATAATATGGTGTCTGCCATCAAACAGCATGGATGGGATGGAGACTGGTTTTTACGTGCTTACGATTATTATGGAAATAAAGTAGGAAGTACTGAAAATGAGGAAGGAAAGATTTTCATAGAATCAAATGGTTGGTGCTCTATGGCCGAGATTGGCAAAGAGGAAGGCATGGTTGAAAAGGCACTGGATAGTGTTAAAGAAAGGTTAGATAGTCCTTACGGTATTGTACTGAACAACCCTGCTTTTACTAAATATGTAATTGAGTATGGTGAAATTTCCAGCTATCCGGCAGGATATAAAGAAAATGCAGGAATTTTCTGTCATAATAATCCCTGGATTATTATTGGTGAAACCAAAATAGGCAGAGGAGAGCAAGCCTGGGAATACTTTAAAAAGATCTGTCCTTCGTATCTTGAAGAAATAAGTGATTTGCATAAAACAGAACCATATGTTTATTCACAGATGATTGCCGGTAAGGATGCATTTAAACCCGGAGAGGCTAAAAACTCCTGGCTAACAGGTACCGCATCGTGGAACTTCTATACTATTACGCAATATATTTTAGGTATTCAGCCAGATTATCATGGAATTAAAGTGAATCCATGTATTCCTAAGGAGTGGACTGGATATAAAATCAGTCGTAAGTTCAGAGGAGCTACTTATAATATTGAGGTTAAAAATCCACATCATGTAAATGGAGGTGTTGACTCCATTGAAATGGACGGGAAAAAGATTGAAGGAAATGTAATTCCTGTAATGCCTGAAGGTACTTATGAAGTGGTTATTGAATTGAAAAAGTAAAATGGTGTTTTCAATAAAGCATCATGTTTTTCTTGTTGCTTTATTATAGCTGCAAATTATACTCATCACCTGATTTACAACTGTATTTCAGGTGATGATAAATGCTAATAACCTGAGTTCGATTAAAATTAGCGAGCTCAAATTTCAGTAAATGATTGATTTACAATATAAATTTTTGAGAC
>JBNKGY010000105.1:0-13053 GCA_050290065.1 Marinilabiliaceae bacterium | reverse complement strand
AAATGCTCGTTTCATAATTTTCAGTTGAACATCACTATTTATAAGCGGTCTGAATCCAAAATTTTATGTCGAACTCATGTTATTACTGCACAACTTCAGGTTCAAACTCTTCAAGAACAATTCCCCTATCACGCATTACAAGTGTATCTTTAAATGAATGAGTTGTTGTACCAAAATCAATATTATAATCAAGATATACTACATCTCTCTCCTTATCACCCCACTCTTCAGCATCTTTCACATATTTACCACTTCCACTTAGCGTATATGCAGCACCTGCCGGAGCAGTTATCGTACAACTTCCTTCATCTGTAAATGATAACCTTAATTCAAATGGAATATTTTCATCCGAACCTCCATTTCTGGTATTCAATGCTAAAGAAACTTCATTAAAAGCAACAGAATTCATTGATACAACCTCATCACCCTCAATATAATCAGCATGATAAACATTAGTAGTATTTAATGAATTATCACCATTTGTTGCCATAACAACATCCTGACCTCTTCTTAGATATTTAGCCTGCCAAGGGTTGATATACTTTACACAATAAAGAATATAATTTTTAGGTAACAGTCCCCAATCTTCGGCATTAACCGGATTTGGATTATCTACTGCAGGTTCTCCTGATAATATAGAGTCAGCATTTATAACATTTGCAATACGTAAAGGAATCACATATGTATTAGATAAAGAAGCCAGATCTTCAAAGAAGGCATCAGTTAACTGAACCTCAATACCTCCAACTCTTGAACCCTTAGGAATGACAATTTGCATGTCATTTTCAAGTGAATAATAGTTTGATGGCATAGGTACTACATCTTTCCCAGTGTCTTTGAACTTAAGATTATCACATAATGAGTTATCTACTGACAAATCAAGAATTCGATCTATTTCATTGCTATAAACACCTCCCATAGTTGCCATAATTTTACATTTATGAGCATTGTCTAGTGAATTGTCATAGATATCATCTCCTAAAACAATAGTCCTTACCGGGGTTTGATATGCAAAATATACAGTAGTATAATCATAATCATCAAATTCCCAATCCTGATTATGACATGCGCTAAACAACGAAATCACAATCAATGATATAAAAACAATTTTTTTCATTTCCTTATATTTAAATTATTAGAAATTACCAACCCGCATTTTGAGTAAACCCCCACTTAATCACTTCTTGATAGGGTATTGGACCATAATTCATATCAGGACCATATGATCTATTCTCAACATTTATCACCTGATATTCTCCGGTTGCAGAGATTCTCATTCCTTTAGCAGTTACATTTAAATTTTCATTCCATCTACGAACATCCCAAAAACGGAATCCCTCAAAACAAAGTTCTAAACGCCTTTCATTACGAATTAAAGTTCTCATATCCTCTTTAGTGGTAATGGATGCTAAATAGTTATCCGGCTGACTAATACCACCACGTTCTCGTATGGCAGCAATTACATCTCTAGCTGAATAACCATGAGTTCCCATTCCTTCTGGTCCCCAAGCTTCATTAGCTGCTTCAGCGTAAGCTAAAAACAACTCGGTATAACGAATACGAGGTACATAGTGCTTTTGAGAAATAACATTAGCTGGATCAATATTAACATCTTCACGTAATAACTTACGCATATAATATCCTGTTCGTGTTGAAGTAGCAATAGCACCGATACCATCATCCTCATCACTCACATCTGTTGAAATGACAGCTGATCCGGGTCCGAAACTACTCCCATTGTATACAATATACTTACTTAAACGAGGATCTCTTCCTGCATATGGATTATTAGGATTATATCCGCTACCCGTAGCTGATATTGGATAGCCATTAGCCATAGGGAAAGCATCAACAAGATTCTGAGTTGGATTAACCCGGCCTTTACCATAAAGAGAAGGAGAATAATTCTGTTCTTCTAAACCAGTACTTTCTCCAACATTGGTTCTCCAAAGTATCTCTTGTGGATTTGCACCTGCAACTAACCCATTAGTTACATCTGCATTATCTTTGGAGTACCAGGTTCCTCCCCGAGTATCCATACCATTAATACCTCCGATTAAATCAAGAACTTCTCCTGCTGCATTTGCAGCATCAGCCCACGAGGTTGTTTCATCAAAAGCCGGACTAGCTGCTAATAAAGCAACTTTAGCCCTGATACCTTTCACAATACGTCCGCTTAAACGTTCCCTGTTTTTTTCTCCAAATACCCTGTTGTAATCCGGTTCAGAAGTTTTACCAACATACTTAGACGGAATGTCTTCTTCAGAGACATCCTCAAAATCCAATGGTAATAGATCTTCAGCAATTGATAAATCAGTATTAATTTGATTAATACATTCAGCAAAAGAATTACGTGGTTTATCAAAACTTGAATTTTTATCTAAAGGCTCAGTAATTATAGGTACACCCAAAAGATTTCCAGCCTCATCTTTACCCGCATGGGCCTCTAATAAGTAATATAAAAAAAGAGCCCTTAACCCGTAAGCTTCGCCTTTAAGTCTGTCAAGAAACATTTCTTTAACATACTCTCCGGACTTAGCCCATTCAACTTTGTCGGCTTCAGCTAAAAATATATTTAAATATTGAATGGCTGAGTTAACATTTGTCCACCTGGAAGTAGGGTTTTCAATTGCAGACCAACCTCCGGTGGCAATACCAAGGTAGTTATTGTCAGGATCATTTGATACTGCATCATCCGTAGCCACATCATTAAAAGAGTAGCCTCCTGATGGTAAATATACATAACCATTCATTAACAAACCTTCTGCTAATGCTGCATTATCATATATGTCATCTAGCTTAAGCAGATTTTCATCTTTTGGTTCTAATAAATCTTCACAACTGGAGAACAAAAAAACCAGAGCTATTAATATAAATAAATTTGTCTTCATATTTCTATTCATTTTAAATGATATCACAATTAAAATACTGCTTTGATACCAACGTTATAGAACCTTGTTAGTGGAGCACCACCAACATTTAACTCCATTATATCTTTGTTTTTAGCAATGGTTAAAAGATTTGCTCCACTAACATAGATATTGAAGTTTTTTACAAAAGAGCTACCTAATACCGATTTTGGTAAAGTATAAGTTAATTGTACTCTGGCTAAGTCAAAACGATCTGTACTATACGTCCAAAAATCAGATGTTCTGAAGTTATTGTCACCACTTTGAGTAGTCAACCTTGGATAAGTGGCTGTATTCTTAGTCTCTTCGGTCCAGCTATCCAAAACTACCTCTGAATATTTTCTATCTCCATATACCCAAAAATAATCGTTGTTTTTAATTGAAGTACCTCCAAAATAACCTGTTCCCAGAGCAAATAATGTAAAGTTTTTATACTCCGCAGTAACATTAACACCAAATGTAAACGGACTTCCCCAGGTACCTAATTTTACTTCATCACGAGAATCAATTATATCGTCGTTATTTAGATCGACATATTTGATATCTCCACCTTTTCTATCTCCTGCAAAATCCTGTTCTATAGCATTAGCAGCCTCTTCATCGCTCATGAAAAATCCGTCGCTCACCAGACCAAAAATAGCATCAACAGGTTGTCCTGTACGGTTTCTATATTTATCCACAAAAAACTCGTCTCGTTTTAACACTTCAGTTTTTACATATGTACCTGCAGCACCAACTGTTAAACCAACTTCGCCAAGTTGTTTAGAATAATTCACCTGAAAATCAAATCCCTTATAGCTATTTGATCCATAATTTACAAAAGGTGCCATAGAACTATTAGGATAATAAGTTCTGAAATAACTAGGATACTTAGTATTATAAGGCTGAACTGGTAATCCGTCTTTTTTAATAAAGAAAGCATTAGCATTAAATGCCAGCTTTTTATTTAACATTAAAGCTTCAATACCAAAACTCAATTCTTTTCTTTTAGCAAATTCTAAACTGGTATTTTCATCGTGCTGGAGATTTATACTTTGATTGGCAAAATTACCATCCTGCCATGAGAAATTAGCCTGTTGTTCATATACATCCTGATACATGTAATACTGATTAAAATCTAAGTCAGTGTTTATAATACCTGCAGTTGCTGATAATTTTAAACGATCAAAAAATCCGTCTTTCAAAAAGTTCTCTTCACTAACAACCCAGCCTAAGCCAATTGTAGGAGAAAATGCAGTACGGGTTTCTTTTGGCAATTTGGTAGAATGAACAACAGCTCCACCAAAGTTTACATAGTATCTTCTATCAAAATTATAATCCAATTGAAGACCTAAATTACTATTGGTATATGACTGATAAACACCTACTTCTCTACGATTGGCTCCCGAAGCTAAAAACATAGCATTAATATGATGCTTATCATTAAATGCGTTATTGTAATCAAAATGAACAAAATATTCTTTAGCCTGATCATTCCATTGGTTTCCAAGGTTCTGATTACCTGTTTTCTTATACTCCCCGTGTCTCTTAATTGCAGTAATGGAATCCCCCTCAGTAAATGACTCCCACGTTGGTTCAAATACTTCATAGCCATTATCTACCGATTGATTATAAAAATTTGAATAATCAATACTCAATTGTCCATGAAAAGAAAGGCCTTCTAATACATTACGAAGGTCAACATCAACTCCACTTGTATATTGAAATTTACGCTGCACAAGTGTTCTATGACCTGAAGCATAAGCATTTCCAAAAGCTGTTTTAACAAATTCAGAGGAACCACCTAATAGATATTTGCCATCAATTATATTACTACTGGCAAATGCAATATCTGCACCTTCCGCAGTTGATTGTATAGCATCCAAAGGAATAAGTGGTGTAACTTTATTGGGTTTTGCAGTAGCTGCATTTGCCCAATAATAACCATTGGCTGATTTATAAGATCTAAACACTGTAGATATGTCTACATATGTACTTATATAATCATTAATATTCAAATTCACTTTACCACGAACATTAAAACGAGAACTATGGTCATCCTTATTATTTCCAATATTCACCAAGGAATTACTGGTTTCAAAACCACTAAAAACGTAAAATTGAGCACGTTCATTTCCTCCGTTAAAATCAGCATTTACAGAATGCGTATTATAATATTTCTTAAGATAATCTGAAGAATAATAATCCACATCATTATAACGATAAGGATTTGTATTATTTTCATAATTAGCAATTTCCTCATCTGTATAAGCTGGTTCTGTTACTCCATCATTTATAACAGCTTGATTATAATACTTCATATAATCAGCGGAACCTAAGTACTTTGGATAAACTTTAGGAACACCTATACCTGAATTAACACGTACATTCATTTCCTTAGCGCCAGCCTTACCTTTTTTGGTAGTAATTAATATTACACCATTAGAGGCGCGAGCACCATATAAAACAATGGCATTAGCTCCTTTTAAGTAAGTAATTTGTTCAATCTCACTAGCCGTTATATCACTAACTTCTCGTTGAACCCCATCAATTAGTATTAATCTATTACCTAATTTCCAAAGATTTTCGCCACCAACAAAAGCAACTGAACCATCCAATGGATAAGAGCTATAGTCTTTATCTAAATAATCACTGGGATTTAATACTGAAATACCATTTAACAAATCACCTGTTTCAACGGATTTGTAGGCCACACGTACTAAGGTACCATCATCGGAGACTTTAACTTTTGTGCTATCAGTTTGGGCATTTGCACCAATCAATAAGCAGAAGCACATCCCGAATAAAGTCAATCCTATTCTTATATGTTTCATCATTTTTTCCATTTATTTATTAATAACATCCATTACTACCAACCTGGGTTTTGTCCAAATGAAGGGTAAAGCGTTACATCGGAAATTTTTAATGGTAGCCAATAATGCTTTTGCTCAAACACTCTCGTAATAATAACTCGTTCTGAGATATTAATTGGTTTACCATCATTTCCTCTATCAAAATCAATAGCGGTTTTTTCCTTGTATTTTTGCTCTGTAGCTAACATCCAGCGTCTTAAATCATTAAAGCGAAAATCACCTTCAAAACCTAACTCCACGGCCCGCTCCCGAACAATTTCACTCATAAATTTATCTTTAGATGTATAATCCGAAGATAAAGCCCCAGCACCTGAACGCATACGAACCTTATTAAAGGCAGCTTCTGCCGTTAAACTATAACCTGAAGCATTACTCGCTGATGATCCATATCCTTGTAGTACAGCCTCTGCATACATTAAGTATACATCAGCCAAACGCATGTACGACAAATGCATATAATTATTTGAAAAACCATCAATATCATTTGCTGTCATCGGAACAATTTTACGCAACAAATAACCTGTACGTCCTGATTTTGAATTCTGCTTGCTGTCTCCACCATTAAATAATTGAGCATACCTAAATTTTTCTTTATCTGCAGGAGCTGACCCTCGAATAACCTGATCACCATCAATAACAATGTCATGATAAAAACGAGGTTCCCTATTGGTCCATGGATCATTTGGATCATATCCAGAATTTGGATCGTCAATTGGTAAACCGTTTGCCATACCATAATTTTCAACGAATCTTGCATTGGGTGATACAGCTCCTCCTGAAATATTTGGTTCAGACCATAAACTACTTGGTCCCCAAGGACATCCACTAAACCAAGCTGATTCAACTCCACATTGAAAAATTGTTTCTGGATAACCCGGGATGCCAGGACGTCCATCTGTATAAAACAATGAGCTATAGTCTGCAAAATCTACTAGCTTTATCCAGGTTGCTCCACTATCTACATATTTTAACAATTCTCCGAAAAGATCAGCTGATTTTTTACAATACTCTGTATCAAATGTTTTTGATCCTGTGCTTGCAAAGTTCATTAATGGACTACCTGCATATAAGTAATTTTTACCTGCATATGCCAATGCTGTTATTTTGGTAATTCTATTTTGATTTTTACCATTAGTCAATTCAACAGCTTTTACATCATCCCAATCTACAGGCAATAATTCAGCTGCTCTTTCAAAATCAGCTCCTGCCTTATCTGCACATTCTTGCCAGGATAAACGAGGTAAGTCCAGTTTTTCATTAGAACCTAATACTCTATCTATATATGGTAAACCACCCCAATAACTCATGAGTTCAAAATGATACCACGCACGGAAAAACAATAACTGTCCTTCAATTATATCTTTCTCCTCTTGTGTTGCATTCTCAAGATTTTCCAAATTTTCAAGACCAAGATTCGCTTTTCTTATGGCATACCAAGCGTTTGGCCAAAGCTTTTTTCCTCGATCCAAAGCTCCTGTTATAACACTACCACCATCTAAATATGAAATCCATCCGGCTTTAGTCCATGACCAATAATCTCCTTTATCAAATGAAGAGTTTAACCAAACACCACCTTCTTTTTCAAGTACTTCATCTCCTAAATTCCAGTCACAAGCCCAGTTTGCCGTTGTAATATCTGGCACTGCACTATACAGTTCTTCCACAAAGCCCTGAAAATTATCAAAATTAACAAATGCATCTGTTGAGGATATCTCAGAGTCTGGTGACTTATCTAAATAATCTTCACAAGAGAACAAGCCAATAATCATTAAAAAGACCCATACCCTTAATAATATATTTATATATCGTTTCATCATATCCGTTTTATAATGTTATATTAAGACCCAAGTTTATACGTTTCATTGTAGGATATGCACTATTACGACCATCATTTATCTCTCGGTCATCCGGCATATTGGTCCACATCCATAAATTATTACCATTCAAATAAACTTTAAGCGCACTTAGACCAATTCTTGACACTACATTTTTATTGAAAGTATATGCAATTTCAGCATTTTTTAATCTGATATATGAGCCATCATAAATATTATTATTACCTGCATAATCCATATGAGAATTCCAACGTGGCATTGGTAGTTCAGCATTATCAGCATTCTCAGGAGTCCACCAGGTACCCAGATTATAAGCTTTATTGGTGTTATTTTTATAGTTACTAAACCACACACCTCTGTTAGTATTATTTACACCATATAATTGCGCAAAAATGCTAAACCCTTTCCATTCAAAACCGACACTTCCGCTATATGTATTTTGTGGTCGTTCTGGATAACCATATGGTACAGAATCGAAATCATCAATTACTCCGTCTCCATTATAGTCAACCATATATTGGTTACCTGGCATTTTATCGCTATCCCATGAAAGAAATTCTGTACTACTATATACTTCATCCCATGTATTATAAAATCCATCACTAATTTGAGAATTAGTTTGTCCTATTTGTTTTCCTGCAGTCTTTTTATAATCATCAAGCAATATTCCATCATCAGCTTCAATAACTTTATCCTTTGCATGCGACATGCTAAAGTTTCCCCATAAACGCATACCATTGCCTAATTTTTTATTTACACGAAGTTCAAATTCATAACCTTTAACCTCAACTTCTCCAATGTTTCCTATTGCAGGAGTACCACCAAAATAAGAAGGTACAGCACGACGATCTCCTACCAATAGAACATCCGTACGATGATCGTAAAAAACATCCGCACTACCTGCAAATAAACCATCCAAAAAGGCAAAATCAGCTCCAAAGTTTGTTTTTGCTACTTTTTCCCAATGGATATCAGGATTTCCAATTTTATCCTCTTTCCACCATGTGTAAGGACTGGCATCTCCATCAGTTTCTCCTAACCTTGCCTCGCCTCCATACCTCCATTGTGTTAGATAAAGAAAACGATCCCCACTATCACTTCCTACTTCTCCATAAGAAGCTCTAAGCTTAAACATATCCAGAAAAGAAATACCTTCCATAAAATTTTCTTCACTAAGCATCCAGCCGATTGCTCCTGAAGGGAAAAAATCAAAACGATATCCTGGTCCAAATTTCTCCGATCCATTATAAGCTCCATTGAATTCGGCGAAATACTTAGATGCAAAATTATAAGTTGTCCTAAACACCCAATCTTCGCGGAAATTTTCAAACTCACTGCCTGTTGCATATCTATCGCGACTAAATAATCCCATTAGAGTTATATCGTGATTACCAAACTTTTTAGCATAATCTGCCTGCAATTGATAATACAATTTCCTAAAATCTTCAGATCCCCCCCATGCATTTCGGTAAGACTGATCAGGACGTATAGACCATCTGGTTGGAACCCAGTCAAATTGATTAGTCCCTAAATACCTCGAATGAGATACTTCTCCAGTTTTAGGATCAACATATGTTGTTTGAACATTACCATTGTCGTATATTCCACCTTCAGTCTTAAATCTATTGTCAAATGAAAGTGTTCCCTTTGCACTTAAACCATCTAATAACATACTTAAATCCTGCTTTAAACTAAAGTCTGTTGTAATTGTAGTTGTTGCAGTTTTACGTATACCATTATTTGCTAAAGTAGCAGCAGAGTTATATGCCTCTAACTCATCAGGTTTATAATATCCCCATGAACCATCCTCATAATAAGGCAAGTAACTATCGGGTGCTGAAGTATAAATAGCTTCCCATATTCGATATTCCCAATCATCCTGACCGTAAACATCCTGCTTTACACCATATGACCCTGCAAGGCTAGCAGAAAACACAGTAGTTTTGCTTAAATCGAAATCTAAATTACTACGCACATTAAGACGATCATATCCATAACCTGGATTATATCCCTTATTATTGTCATAGTGTTTTAAGATATCTCCCTCTGAAATATAATCCACAGATGTAAAATACTTTACGAATTCCGTTCCACCTGAAGCACTAATATTTGCTTTATAAGACATGGCATAGTCTTTTACTAAAGCATCAGCCCAATCAACATTAACATATCTTTCTTTTTCCTCCTGATTGGCAGGGTTACGATACTTATCCAGTATGTCTTGTGGTGTATAATCTTCCCATGAATTTTCATACAAACCTAATTCACGCTCAATTATCTGATTACGAAGCTTCAGTGCATCATAAGAATCATATTTACCTGGAATCTTAGATGGACTTTTCATAGTAGCGCTGGCATTTATTTGTATTTCAGCTTTTCCTATTTTACCACGCTTTGTTGTAATTAAGATTACTCCATTAGCACCTTTTACACCAAATACTGCCGTTGCCGATGCATCTTTTAATACAGATATACTCTCGATAGCACTAATATCCACACCTCCCAACGAGCGTTCAATTCCATCAACTAAAATTAATGGCGAACTTTGGTTCCATGTACTCTGCCCTCGAATATAAATAGTTGGATCTTCTCCTCCAGGTGTTCCTGATGAAGTTACGGTAATAACTCCTGGCAAATTTCCAGTTAAAGCTGCACCAACACTCGTAACACCACCTGTTCGTTCAAGTGTTTCACCTTTTGCTTGACTTATGGCACCTACAATACTCTCCTTTTTTTGTTTACCGTAACCAACAACTACAGCCTCTGCCAAAACATTCACTTCAGGAGCCAATGTTACATTGATCTTAATTTTACCTGTAACATTGATTTCCTGAGTTTCCATTCCAATAAAAGAAACAATAACAATAGATGCATCTTGTGGAATTTTTAAGGTAAACCTACCGTCTATATCAGAAATAGTTCCGTGGTTTACATCACCTTTAACCATAATTGTTGCTCCAACAACAGGATCTTTTGTATCATCTACTATTGTACCACTAATCTCTCTTAAACTTTGAGAAAATACATGAGTAGAACAAAAAACAACTATTGCAATAAGCAATAAATATTTGTGTAGTTTAATCCTTGATATATTAAGCAAGGATAAATTTTGAATTAATAAATACATTGTACGTTCCATTACATAATCAGCTTAAATTCACTTAAGTATTCCAAATTCCGAGAGATAAATAAACTTTTGTTTATTCCGATATCATTATCAAATTTTAAATACCTCCCTCTACTTAGGTACTCACTTAAAAAGCTGCTATACATTAATAATTCTTTAAAGCTTTTTACAATCATAATTTCATAAATTTGTTATTACTATAAATTGATTTTATGGGACCCCGATACTTCTTTTAAATCGCTACTATTTATTTGATGCATATAAGCCAATATTTGTTCCTGTGAATCCATATGACTGAGCTGTTGATAAATAAAATGCATCAATTCCATCCGTTAACAGAGTCCACGAATCTTCATTTTTTGAAAAATAGAAACTGAAGTATTTACCATCAGAAATGACTTTTAAATACAAAGCATTGTCCTTTGATGATTCTATTGATTTAGAAACCAGCACATCTTCTCCTTCCTTACAAATTTTTCTCAGACTGACTTTATTGCCGGATTTATCTTTACTGATATCCATTAAGTATTGATGAGTTTCATCTTTAAACATTAAGATACCAGCCTTTTCTGTTTCTGTTTGAGGCTTATAATAAAGTTTTGTAGTACATTCAAACTTATGATGTTGAAGACGACGGCTTACAAACGCAGGGGATCGTAATTCATTTGATGCAATATCTGCACATTTAATAGATAAAAACCCGGGGTTATCAATTAATGAATATAAATCATTAGCAACTCCGCGTAAAGTCATCCACTCAAAACCAAGTTTTGGCAATTCAAATTCATCCTTGGTAGCAAAATTGCCAAAAGTCGTTAACGAATCGCGTTTTAATCCTTGCATCTGAATAATTCGAGGAATAACTTCATCTCTTTCAGTCATATAAGGAAAACCATCTATGCTCCATCTTATCGGCATCAGAAACGTTTCTCTCCCAAGATTTTCAAAATGATTTTCATTAGGGCGACATGCTAAAAACACGGACCACCATTGACCATTAGATTTTTGAATTAAATCGGCATGACCGGCGCAAGTAATTGGTAATGGCCTATCTGGTGACAGTTGCTTTTGAGTTAAAATTGGATTTTTATTCCAAGGTATGAATTTCCCAATAGGAGAATTTCCTTTGAAAATAACTTCGCGATGATTAATTGAAGTACCACCTTCAGCACACATTAAATAGTATCTACCATTTATTTTGTACAAATGAGGTCCCTCAATCCATATTGGTTTTTCAGAAAGATTCACACCTCCATTAACCAGCATAATACTTTTCCCGACTGTTGATTCTTTATCAACGTCAAACTCTATCACTCTAATAGCACGATGGCCAACATATTTAGAACCACCATCTGGTTCATCATTATTGACTATATATGCTCTTCCATCATCATCAAAAAACAAAGAAGGATCAATACCTCTTACATCTTTTAACCAAACTGGGTCAGACCATTCTCCGAAAGGATCTTTTGTCTTTACTAAAAAATTACCACGACGTATATTTGTGGTAATCATATAATATGTTTTATTTCGAGGATTGTAGCTTATTGCAGGAGCAAAAATTCCTTCACTTACTCTTTGCCCCTCTAATGGTAATTGCTCTGGTCTGTTTAATATATGACCAATCTGTTTCCAATTTACCAAATCCTTACTATGAAACAATGGTACCCCTGGGAAATAGGAAAAGGTTGATGCTACTAAAAAGAAATCTTCTCCGTTGGTACATACACTGGGATCTGAATACCATCCCGGCAGAATTGGGTTATAATAATAGTCTTCACCTGGTAAAGGATTTAATTTATAAAAATCATCATTACCTTCATATGTAAAATAATCAAAATGTGCTACTAAGCTATCTGAATCGAACTTAAGCTCATCTCTATTAGCACTACTATCTTTACATGAAATAATGGTCAATACAAAACTTAAAATCAACACACTTCCTGTAAGGATTGAAATGCAAGATTTTTTTGTCATCTTATTAGTCTTTAAGTCAATCATTGAATTATCAAATTAGATCTTCGTAACAATTAGAAACGAATTTTAATTATTAACAACTCAAAAATATGTACTACTAATCTTAAAGACTTTTGATATAGGATATTTGAGTTTCAATTTGAGACATATCTAAAATCACAAATCTCATAACTCTGTTTATCAACTCACAAACACACTTTTCAACTTAAAATAAAATCTAATTTTTAAACTTATATAACTCAAAAAACAGGTAGTTTTTAGGTGAAATTTCAACCTTAATAACCTGAGTTCGATATAAAATTAATGGCTCAAATCGCTTATAAATATTGAGTTTCAAGGAATGTTTGCGAAAG
>JBNKGY010000104.1:0-13117 GCA_050290065.1 Marinilabiliaceae bacterium | reverse complement strand
TTCTTTCATAATTTTCAGTTGAATCTCACTATTTATAGGCGGTCTGAATCCAAAATTTTATGTCGAACTCAGGTTATAAGTATCTTGCCATAAAGAACCGTTCCATAAGACTTTCAGACCGCTCTACTAATACCAGAATGGATTTGCTCTCGTCAGTGAGTATTTCCGCATATCACTTTTGCCCAAAAAGCCTCTTCCAACGCCAATTTTCAAGTGAAGTTTGCCACGTCATATCTACTAATTGATTGCAGTTTCTAATATCAAAAGTTTTTTTTCTTTTGCCAGAATGTGTCTCACCTACCTTTTACAAAATTCGGGGTCTGTTTATTAACCTGTTTCGAGGATCCACTTTAGCCCTCTTTGACAAACCAGACTGAACTGAAGTGTAAATTCTAATAAACATTCATTTAACGAGGAATAAGCTTTTCATAAATGAAATGTCTTAATATTCAGAGATGGTTTATCTTTTGATACAACCAGCATTCCTGTATTACTCTGTAAATTTCAATTATCTTACACCACTCTGTTATTAATGTTGCTTGTTATAAGCCTATCGTTTTGAAATTTGTGTATTCGCTAATATTTTAATTTTCCATCATTTTATATTCTCCTTTGATGTCATTGGTTTGACAAGCATATCATTTGAATGAGTCGGATTTATCTGTGGCTGAGAAACACTTAATTTTTGTGAGATCTTGTTTCTATCAATCTTGAAAAAACCAATAGCCCGTATAAGGTCATCGGCCTGGTTTGCCAATTCTTCGGCACTGGTTGCCATTTCTTCAGAGGCCGCTGCATTTTGTTGGGCAATAGTATTAAGCATCTGTATGGCTGAACTGATTTGGTCAATACCAACACTTTGTTCGTCACTGGCATTAGCAATTTCCTGCACCAGTGAAGTTGTTTGTTTAATTTCGGGTACAATTTTTTCGATTTGCTTAGCAGCCTCTTGGGCAATATTAACCCCATTCCCTGATAATTTATTTATTTCTTCAGCAGCAGTCCGGCTACGCTCAGCTAATTTTCTAACCTCCCCAGCAACAACACTAAAGCCTCTGCCTTGTTGTCCTGCACGAGCAGCCTCAATAGAAGCATTATGCGAAAGTATATTAGTTTGGTAAGCTATATCGTTAATAACAGTTACTTTATCAGCAATTTCAACCATTGATTGTGTAGAACTTTTAACAGAAGCATTACTTTCACTTATACTTCCTGATGCTAATGTGGCAATCTGGTCAGCCTTTTTTGCATTTGTTGTATTTTGTTGAGTGTTGGATGAAATTTGATCAATTGTAAATGAAATTTCTTCTATAGATGCAGCCTGTTCACTTGCCCCCTGCGACATTTGTTGGGTAGTTAAGCTTATCTCCTGACCAGTTGAGGCAATGTAATCCGAAGCTTTCGCAACAGATAAAACAATAGTTTTAAGTTTTTCAGTCATGTCTTGGATAGCCCCATAAATCCCTTGTTTTTTTCTTTTCGCATCAAATTGTATACTTAAATTACCATTGGCTATCTCTTGAGTAATCAAAAATACTTCGGCAGGTTCACCTCCTACATCAGCCATTATGCTTTGGGTAATCAACCATGCTAAAAAAATAGAAACAAGCAAGGCAATTAAAGAGGCCATTAACAGGTTTGCTTTTACATTTTTTACATCGGCTTTCATATCAGAGTCAATATGCTCTGCATAAATAGATGCTTCTTCTTCTAATGATTGAATCATCAATCCTATTGCCAATAGTCGTTTTGTTACTTTAGAATTGAAAATAACAATAGCTTGCTCCTTGTCATTCATAGCAATGCTCTTGTTTATTTCTTTTGCACTATCATGTAAATAAGTATGTTGTATTTCTAAGCTGTCAAGTATTGGTTTCAACCTGGGAATTCGTTTTTCTGCTTCCATACGGCCGTCTCCATAAAACCATTTTCCAAATGCGCAATTATGTGGATTAGTTTCAACACCCAAAGAGTTTTGATGCCCGTTCAATAAAACCTGGCTAATTTTGTTGGTCCATTGTAAATGATCATTGTATTTTTTAGAAAACAGGAGCGTGATATGATCTGCTGCTTTTTGGGATTCAGAATTTCTAACTATTTCGTTATTGCTTAAAAATGACTGAAATACGATCACAGCAGAAAGCAGGATGAGAATACCGAAACCAATGATAAGTTTATTTCTTATCTTAAAATTTTTCCATTTCATGAATTTAATTGTCATATATTTTATTTACACTAGCCGATAAACTTTAATCCTCAACTAATAAATATCAATAATTTTACATTACGGATTTATGTAATAAATAACTTTTCCTAATATTCGTTTTTACTCATCAAAAACTAGCGTATTCGCCTTGAAACTTACATTCTTTTTGTTCGGTATTTATTTTTACATCCTTATCTCCTGAAATATTTATTGTTTGAGGTTGCTCCATTGGGGCAGTATTTCTTTTTCTTATGGTAGGTTGGCTTGCTGCAACTTTGAAAAAACTTACAATTTGATTGAGTTCATCGGCCTGGTTTGCCAATTCTTCGGCACTGGTTGCCATTTCTTCAGAAGCCGCGGCATTTTGCTGGGCTACCGTGTTGAGCATCTGTATGGATGAACTGATTTGGTCTACACCTGAGCGTTGTTCATTACTGGAAGCAGCAATCTCTTGCACCAGCTTAGCAGTATCTTGTATTTCGGGAACAATCTCTTCAAATTGTTTTGCTGCCGAAGTCGCAACATTTATCCCTTGTGCCGAAAGTTTGTTAATTTCAGCTGCAGCATCACGGCTTCTCTCGGCCAGTTTCCGGACCTCGGCAGCTACTACTGCAAATCCCCGCCCATGTTCGCCAGCCCTTGCAGCTTCAACTGCTGCATTAAGGGATAGTATGTTTGTTTGAAAGGCAATGTCATCAATAATGGCAATTTTGCCTGTAATATCGTTCATTGATTGAGTGGTGTTTTTTACCGATTCATTACTTTTGTTGATGTTATTGGATGCCATCGCAGTAATGTTGCCAGCTTGCGTGGCATTAGCTGTATTTTGCTGTGTATTTGCAGAAATCTGTTCTATGGTAGAAGAGATTTCTTCAACAGATGCAGCCTGCTCATTAGCCCCCTGTGACATTTGTTGCGTGAATGAACTTATTTGGCTCCCTGCAGTTGAAACATTGTCGGTTGCAATGATTATTGATGAGACAATACCCCTGAGTTTTTCAGTCATATCTTGCATAGCACCATATATACCATGTTTCTTTCTTTTCGAATCAAATTCAATAGTAAGATTACCTTTAGCAATTTCTTTTGTAATAGCGAATACTTCGGATGGCTCACCACCTATTTGTGTGAAAGTTTCTTTTAATAATAAAAAAGACAAGAAAAACACAAATGCAAGGAAAATAAAAAGGCCGACAAAAAGATATATAAACGTATTTCTTCTCAACTCCAATATTTCTTCATTAATCTTTATTTTAAAAGTGTTAATTACGGGCTCTGTATCTCTGATAATTGACCTTAACTCATAACGCAAACCATCTTTTTCAGTCAAACCAATTTCTTTCGAAACTAAAACAAGTTGGTTAAACCCATTGATATATTGTTCAGCCAACAGTTTGTTATTGCCTGCCAAATTTGCCAATAGTTGCCCACCTAATTTATTAAAAGCCAAGGAATAGGTGGTATCTTTACGGATTATAAAGTCCTTTTCATGTTTTCGTAGTTTAAGGTAACTTATTTCCTTTTTGTCACTCCTTTTACTGGCAACTAACGATTCGAATTCGTGGGCACTTTTTCTAAACTCTCCTTCAATACCCCAATCTTCAAAACCTTTTTCTTTGCACTTTGCAACAAGTTTATAAAAAGCTAACTGATAACCACTAAGGCCTTTTTTTATCGATTTCACTAAAACCTTATCATCTTTATGAAGCAATGTATTTATCTCAAGATCATCTAAAATAGAGACTGTTCCATCATACCCACTTTTAAAACTATCGAGATATACACTATTACCACTGATGAAAAAATCTTTATTTTCAGTTTCTCGCGAAAAAAAATCTTTCTCATTCTTTCGTAGTTCAAGCATATGCTTCTCAATGTCCAGGAGGATATAATTAAGTTGGGAGATATCCTCCAACTTAATTGTTCTGCTACGAGCAAAGAACACATATGCAAGCACTAAAATTGCTATTAAAGCAAAACCGCCAATCATTTTTTTCCTAAAGGATAACTTTAACATGTTCATAACAAATTTCTTAATCTATATTTTGTCTGTAAATTAGGACGTCAAAATTACTATTAATAAGTATTATGGTACTTATTTGGAGGTACTACAAATCTAGTACATCTATTAAGTTCTGTTCTATATCCTTGATTATAATAGGATTGATGATTTAAGCTTATTCCCACTACGATTGCCTGAGAAGCAAAAGGACTGCTAAGTTGTTGTAGTATAACTCCTATAGATTGACCGAGCATTTATTAATTGCCTATTCCATTCGCTTAATTGGCTTAATAGATAGCTTCATAAGAAATACGATTAGTTCCAGATGTTTTAAGTTGTGTACAAGTTTGTAATAGCCTTTTTTCAACAAAGCTCGTAAAACTACATTTGCAGCAAATTTGATACATCCTACTGTTTAACAAGCATGAGCATTTTTCGAAATACACGGACTCTGGAAAAAAGACTGTTAAATGGATTTCAATTTTCGTTCATTTGAAAATACTTGATAAATTCAAAATTAGCCGGAGACTTAATTTCGTAATGAGGAGCATTAATTTTACTTGCTGTTGGCCTTTTCAGAAAAAGCGAAAATTATGTCTGGCACAGATTCCCGGATAATTGAAAACTTCTCCAGTTGCCTTGTCAATTAAAACCTACCTGACCACAACACCCTGACAAAATTAATTTAACATCAATCACTCAATAATTTGAAATATGCGATTATCAATGAAGAAAAGTAAACTAATTTACAACTTATATTGCCTTCAAGCATATCAATATTAAACATCTGTAATCACTCATAATTTGATTTATTTTATTATCTTTAAGTCAGGTGAAAAAATCAAGAGATGAGCATATTTACTTTTACAGCCCATTTTATTTGCGAGGAGTCTTGCAGAAAGCATTTTAAAGCAGAAAGGGACAAGATCGGCGTGGTCTGCAAAAGGTGTGGACGCCAAGAACATTACTGGATCAAGAGTCGCTGGAGCTACGAGTGCAAAGGATGCAGGCACCGTACTTCTTTGCGGAGTGGAACCATCATGCAGGGCTCAAACCTTTCGTTTCTGATTTGGTACAAAACTATGTTTTTAATGACAACAACCAAAAAAGGATTTTCCAGCAAAGAAATCCAAAAACAGTTGGGGATGAAGCGCTATGAGCCTGTTTGGGCAATGTTGCACAAACTGCGTAAAGCTATGGGTAAACGTGATGCCCGTTATACACTTGAAGGTATGATTGAAATGGATGAAGGATATTTCATGATTAAATCTTCAGAGCTGGAAAAATCAAAGGTAAAAAGAGGTCGTGGTGCAACAGGGAAAATACCTGTTTCCGAAATGGCAGAATCCCTTCAGCTCGAAGATATTGAAACTGGCGCAAAATTAAGTCAAAGCCGATACTTTAAAGCTAAGGTCCTCGAAGGCCACCATTCAGATAAGGTAAATGACACTATAAAGGAGCCCCTTGATGAAAAAAGTATCGTTTTTACTGAATACAGCTCCTCGTATGTTGATATCTCTGATTATGTGGAGCTACATTTTTCTGAAAAGTCCAGCGAAAAGCTGACCAAAGAAACATTGCGGTGGCTCCATATCACCATAAGTAATGCAAAGCGGAATTTCTTAGGAAATTACCATAAGATTAAGGGGAAACACCTCCAGATGTATTTGAACGAGTTTGTATACAAGCTGAACCGGAGATATTTTGATGAAAATGTTTTCAACAGACTTGTGATAGATGGAATTACAGGATTATGACATAAAATGGATATTCAATAAACTGTATAATTCAAAGTGCAATGTGTTTGTAATTTGAGTTTTTAGTATATGATGAATATTTCAGTTTTAATGGTTTGATAAGAGTAGGATGAATGTTAACCTGAATTCAAAAAAAAATCGAACTCGGTTTATTTTCTGCCTTTAAAATTTTTAGAACAGAATGCTCTAAAAAGGTTAATGATAGGTGTATCTCGTGGTCGTTCACTTTTTAAGAAGGAGACTTTTTCATTTTTATTTTAAACTAAATATAAACCATGAACAAACACATCTCAAATCAATCAATTGCAGTTATCGGCATATCTTGTCGATTCCCTAAAATTAATAATCCTGAAGATTTTTGGAATATTCTATTTGAGGGTGAATCAGTAATCGATAAAGTTCCTGAAGAACGATGGAACATAAAAGATTACTATGATCCAGATCCCAATGCCCCTGGAAAGACTAATCAGAATGTTGGGGCGTTCCTTGAAAATATTCATCATTTCGATCCTTATTTTTTTAATATCTCTCCCAAGGAAGCGATTGAAATGAATCCATCACAGAAAATAATGATGGAGCTAACGTGGGAGTTATTCGAAAGTTCTTCCTTGAAGAAAAGTCAGTTTTATGGTTCGAAAACAGGTGTATATATAGGAAATATATGGGCTGATTTCGAGCATCTAAGAAAAATGCGTAAAGCAGAAATTAACAATTTCTCAGCCATTGGTCAATCATCCAACGTCATTGCAAATCGTATCTCATATCATTTCGGACTAACAGGTCCTAGTTTGGTATTAGACACGGGTTGCTCTTCTTCGTTGGTTTCAATTATGCTGGCTGTGGAAAGCTTACGTAGCCATTCATCGGATATGTGTATGGCCGGAGGGGTTAATCATATGCTGGATCCGGACGAATACGTGTACCTTGCAAAATTTGGGGGGCTTTCTTCAAAAGGCAAGTGTAGTGCTTTTGATGCGGATGCTGATGGTTTTGTTAGGGCAGAAGGAGCTGGAGCTGTGTTATTAAAGAGATTGGAAGATGCAGAACGTGATGGTGATAAAATTTACGCAGTAATACGAGGTGGTGCAATAACTAACAATGGGTTTAATGTAAACATGCCAGCCACCAGTAAAGAAGGACAGGTTGAGGTTTTGAAGCAAGCATATCAGGATGCAGGTGTATTACCTGAAGAGGTTGATTTTATTGAAGCGCATGGAACAGGAACTAAATTAGGAGACCCTGTGGAGACAAATGCCCTAGGTACATTTTTCTCTAAAACACGTAAAGATGATACACCTCTTTTTGTGGGATCAGTTAAAACAAATTTGGGTCATTGTGAGTCTTCTTCTGGTATTGCAGGAATGCTAAAAACAATTTTAGCTTTTCAGCATCGTACAATACCAAAGAATTTGAATTTTAAAAAACCAAATCCTAAAATAGATTTTGAAGGACTGAAACTGAGAGTGCCAACCGATAATATTGCATGGCCTGAAGAAAGAAAAGAAACCATGAAAGCAGGTGTAAGTTCTTATGGATGGGGTGGTACTAATGTGCATGTTGTTTTGGAAGAATATCAACAACCAGAGGTTTGTGATGATATATCGGATACAACAACAAGCGAATATTCCTTATTGCCATTATCTGCACGTACACCTAAAGCGTTATTGGAGTATGCCGGTAAATATACCGGTTTTTTAGAGTCATCGAATGATAGATCTTATATAAATGATATCTGTGCGTGTACGGCAACGCAGAAACCAATATTTGAATGTAAGAAGCTGTTTTATGGTAAAACGGCTGAAGATATTACACAGCAATTAAAGGAATTTCAGAAAAGTGAAGCCAAAAGTATAAAAGCTTCAAAAACAGGAGTTAATTCAAAGGTTGTTTTTGTTTTCCCTGGTCAGGGAGCTCAATGGCATGGAATGGGTAAAGAGCTTTACGCTAAAGAACCTGTCTTTAAGGTAGCTATTGATGAATGTGAGGCAGCATTTAAAAAGTATGCAGACTGGTCGCTGGTGCAAGAAATTCATGCCACAGAGGAAAGTAGTAAACTCGATCAAATTCATGTGATTCAACCTTATTTGTTTGCCATGCAAGTGGCCTTGTCCAGGTTATGGATGGCCAAAGGAATTCAGCCTGATTCTGTTGTTGGGCACAGCATGGGTGAAGTTGCTGCAGCTTGTATTGCCGGAACACTTTCAATGGATGATGCTGCCAACATTATTTGTACGCGTAGTATCTTAATGAAAACCTTAAGTGGTAAGGGAGGAGCAATGGCTGTTACAGAACTGAATACACAACAAGCGGAGCAGCTGGTTGAGAAATATGAAGGTAAAATTTCACTGGCGGTTCAAAATAGTCCAAAATCAACTGTGTTGGCCGGTGATAGTGATATTATAGAAATGATTTTGGAAGATTTGACGGAGAAGGGACTTTTCTGTCGTCAGGTAAATGTTGATGTGGCATCTCATAGTCCCCAAATGGATTTGATTAAGGATGAGTTGTTTGAAAAAATCAAAGGTATTCAACCTCAGAAAAGTAGTTTGAGTATATATTCTACTGTCCGAAATAAAAGGATGGAAGGTGAAGATATGGATGCTGAATACTGGAAATGTAACCTTAGAAATACGGTTCAGTTTTCATCGGTTACCCAACAATTATTGAATGATGGTCATCAGATTTTCATTGAGGTGAGTCCGCATTCAGTATTAAGTATGGCTATTCAGGAATGCGCCGAGGCATTTCAATTTACTAATGTTTCGGTCATTGGATCTCTGCATAGAGAAAATCCATCAATGGAGGAGCTTGCTAAAAACTTTGGGTTGATATATGAATCGGGTTGTCAAATCAATTGGGAAAAGTTTTATGAGGGATATTCGCATAAATATATGGAATTACCTACATATCCATTGCAGCGCGAAAAGTATGAAATTAAGGATCTCTCAGCTCATTTTGAAAATGGTAAAGGAGACCAGTCAGTTCATCCTTTGATTGGAACTAAGCTTAAACTGGCGGATGTGAAAAACCATTATTGGGAGTCGAAAATAAGTTTGTACAATTTACCATATTTGGCTCATCACCAGGTAAACGAAACGGCGGTTTTTCCGGGAGGGTTTTATATAGAGATGATAAATTCCGCTGTGAGCCAGGTTGATGCAGCTAACAAATACTCAATCACTGACCTGGAATTTGTTCAATCGATAGAACTGTCTGATCAAGAAGCTGTGAATATCCAATTGAAGATCATCACAGAAAATGATTTACCCTCCGGGTTTAAATTTTTCAAGCAAAATCAATCTGATCATTCCTGGGAGATGGTTTGCAGCGGAAACTTACAAAAGGATGATCAGCAACTTGATAAAACTTTTAAGCATCCTAAGAGTATTGAAAATAAGGTTGAAAAAGGCGATATATACAATTCTTTTATTAATTTGGGAGTCACTTTTAAGGAGATCTTTCAAAATATTGAAAACATTGATATATGTGAAGATGCAGCTTATGCTGTAATTGACTTAAATGATAATGATGCACATAAACCTGAGCATTATTCAATTCCTCCAATGTTACTGGATAATTGTCTGCATCCTTTGTTTACTAAGGCATTTACCGAAATTGATGATGACACCATCAAGACCACATTTGTTCAGGGGATTGAGCAAATTAAAATTGGAAATGTAAGCTCCAACGACCATTTGTTCTACGTTAAAACAAAACTTTATCCGATTCATGCTGATGAGAATAAGTTGTCATACAGTATATTAGGTGATATTTGTGTGTACGACAGCAATCATAAGTTGATTTTGGAGATGAATGGTGCTAAGGCAAAAATTATTGATACTCGTATTGAGAGAACAGAAAGTGTAGACTCAAGATCAGTAAATGTGCTGGATGCCGTCATGATCGAAAATAATAGCCTGAAGCGAAAAGAATTGATCGAAGAATACTTGATTAATCTGGTGGCAGATGCATCTAAAGCTTCTCCTGATCAATTGGATGTATCCATGACATTTAAGGATATGGGCATTGATTCGCTCACCACTGTTCAATTACGAAATATTATTGAAAAGCAATTTAAAGTCAAATTATCCATTAAATCTTTTTACGAATTCCCATCCATTGCAGAATTCGCAGGAGTTTTAATTGGTATATTGCAATTTCAGTCTGTAAATACAGAATTATTGTCAGTCAATCCAGAGAATAAATGGTTGTCGATACCGAAGCCTAATAAGGAAGCAGCTGGCATATTGTTTTTATTTCATGATGCCGGAGGAAACATCAGATTATTTGAAAACTGGAATGCTGTGGTTGATTCGTCTTTAGAATTGGTGATGATACAATTACCGGGCCGTGATGATCGTTCCGGGGAACCATTATCGAATAACCTTGATGAGGTACTAAGAGAATTATTGCCTGTGATGAGTGACAAAATTGACAAACCTTTTCATGTATACGGACATAGTATGGGTGGACTTGTAGCCTTTGAATCAGTTCGCAGACTTGAGCATGAGTTTGGAAAACGTGCTGAAAACCTGATGATCTCCGGTACGCCGTGTCTCAAAGGATTTGTGAATCATTTTGTAAATAACATATTCGACCAAAATTATTCTGATGAGCAACTACTGTCACTAATTACCAGCGATAGTAAAGTTCACCTTGATATAAACGATACCATGGTTCAGGATTTAATTAAAATCCTTCGTAGCGATTTCGAATTGATATATAACTATTGCTATAAAGAAATGCCTCAGCTTGGTTGTCGGATTACAGCCATTCATGCCAAGAATGATAATCGGGTGAATATTGAAGATGTGAAACGTTGGGACTCAGAAACAAGTCATGAATTTGATTTAATAAGTGTTGACGGTGGTCATAATTTTGTTTATTCTAATGTTGATGCAATAGCATCGCTTATTAATGAAATAGCAATGAAATTCACTACAATAGAGAAAATGTAATGTTGCCATCATGCCCTGATTTTTATCAGGGCATGATCATTATTTATGAAATATTAACAGCATTAATTGATGTCACAATGAAGCAGGTATCAACTCTGGAAAAAATAATAGGAACCTGGAAGCTAAATGCAATCTATTTTCTGTTCAATGATGGTAGTAAGGAAGATATGTATGGACCAAATCCTATCGGTATTTTAATGTATGACTCTAATGGTTATATGAATGCTCAATTGGGTGAATCAGGCCGACAGACATCATTTAAAAATAAAGAATGGATGCTTGATTTAAATCTTAAATCAATAGCCTTCGATAGTTATATGTCTTATTACGGTACCTATTATGAAGAAGAGCCAGGAAAAGTGATTCATCAGGTTGAAGGATGTATTAATCCCGATTGGATAGGAGAAAAAGAGATACGTTATGTAGATACTCAGGGTGACATATTAAAAATTTGGACCCCAAAAACCCAGATTAATGGTAAAGAAGCTGTGGTAGAAGTTTTATGGCAGCGCGTATTAAATTAAGTTTCCATTAAACTTTCATTTAGGCCTGGTTATTCATTTTGCCAGGCCTTTTTTATTCCAATAAAGAAAACCATCTACTGTGGGCGTGGTCAGAGTCATTGGGCTGCGCTGTTAAATGATTCATCGTTACCTTGATCAAGTTGTTCCCGCAACTTAAAGAAAAATAGCAGATGAGTCGATTTAGAAAATTGTTACATACACTGTGGCGTTGCAATTATCATATTGTATGAACGTCCAAATAAAGGTATAGAATACTTCATGATGAAATGAAAACGGAAGTAGAGCATTGCCTTCATCAGTTTGTAGAAAGATAAGGAGGAATAATTGAAGATCTCAATTTACAAAAGGATCATGTGTAACTATTGGTTACAGTCCCACCCAAAATATCTCTATCAAATTTTGTAAGTACAATAAAAGGGCGAACGTCTATAAGAGTATAAATAAGTTCAAACAATTGAAATAGAAGCTATGTTGGGGTAATCTATTTTTGGGCAAGAGGGTATTGTGTTGATACCGTTGGTTTGGATGAAGAAATGATAAGAAAGTATGAGAAGTATCAAGAAGACCATGAAAATAGAGAAGAATTAAAATAAAAATAAGTTATAATCTGTTCCTTTATAGAGGTTATTTTAATGCGTCATCTTGTGGGTGGGGATTTTTACTTTTTAGGATTGGTTGTGTCAATAGTTGTTACGATGTGGGGACAATGTAATGTCATTGAAGATGCCATTTCAAATAAAGCATTAGAGGTAGGTCAGAATGAAAACAAATAAGTACGTCAAATTGTGAATAGGGCTAATGGAGAGGATATTTTTTACGGTGATGTCTATGGCTGTTTATAATTAAAGGGAGGTAGAGCAAATGTGATTGGAATATTTGTTTTGAAGATTTTACTTTAAAACCGAAACCAGGAATACATAAAGCAACGGCATGCTTTTAGCCTGCAGATGGTAAGGACTTTTCGAAAGTGTCTGGTTATATCAATGTTAGCACCAATTTTGGACAGAATCCTTATAATTCAATAAATGCCGTAAAAATGTCGTCAAGAAACCGCTACCAAGTTGAGGACTTGATAAATACTTTTACCTCAAAAATTAAATTTTGAAATTCATGAAAGAAATAGGAAAAAGAATAATAGAAAGAAGATTGAAAAAGGGTTTGTCTCAACAAGATGTTGCGGAACAAGCTAAAGTTAATTTAAGAACAATTCAACGAATCCAAAATAATTAAACAACACCAAGAAGAAAAACTATTGATTTAATATTTGAAGTTTTAGACATCTAAGTTGTTGAACAAGATTAAACTGCAATCGATAAATACTTGATATGGGCATCATTTTTGACATTATTGATAATTATTAGCACTTTTTGGGGTGGATTAGACGTTTTAAAATGTTCTTAGATTGAGAAAAAATATACAGAACATTTACTGGTTGGACAGGATATACTTTTTTAAATGATTACCACCTTCAGAACTGGTTGCTTAGTATTAGCTGTATCTCTATTGGTCTAATAAAAAATTATATTAAATATATTTTAGTGCAGTTAGCGTGTTTAATCTTTTACTTAATAGGATTGTTGGGATGGAGTCATAGACTGGCTATAGGATTAAGACCTGGTTTATTCGTAATTGTAATTGCTACAATTTTATTGGTCATAGCATACAGATCG
>JBNKGY010000103.1:8299-13134 GCA_050290065.1 Marinilabiliaceae bacterium | reverse complement strand
AACGCGACACGATGTGGCATATAAGTGGTGGTTGCTGAAATATCGGTAAAGCTAGTGCCTCCGTCTGTACTTTTGTAAATGTTGCCCCCTCCGGTACGGGAAACACCGATATACATGGTTTGTGTAACTCCATTTACTACATTGCTTGAAAGATCATAAAGAACGAAACAGATGCCGTTTCCATTGGTAGTAGTAGTTACACCAGTCCATACCTGGTTCCAGGTAACACCTGCATCTGTACTCTTCCATAATCCATTAGCTCTAGTCCCGGCGAATAATACGTTACTGTTATTGGGATCTACGACAAGACGTTCTCCGTTCCCACGTCCGCTCCCGTTTCCGTGTGCTTTAAATTGGGAGGTGACATCTGTATAAGTAAACGTGTTTCCTTTGTCGGTGGATTTCAATACAGCCGTTCTTCCGCCGGTGATATAGGAAGTCCCACAGAGCATATAAATATTGTTGGGATTCTGCGGATCGAGTGCCAGAGATTCCACTCCGTAAAATCCATATTCCGACTCATCAAACCAGTCGAGCAACTGAACCCATTCATTGCTCGTTGCATCCCACCGGTATGCTCCGCCCACGTCAGTACGGCAATACCTTTCGCCGGATGTTGGATGTGTAACAATACCTGTCACAAACCCACCACAGCCAATAGCGACATTCTTATAGACATAGCCTGCTGCGTTTTGTCCATTAACATTATTGCCCTGAAATATAAAAAAAACAAGAAGAAAACTGACCGAGGCAAGTATCTTCTTGACATTTATTTTGTTCCCCAATACTGTTTTAACATTTTGATTAAGAAAGTAGTTTGTAATCATAAAAATTATTTAAGGTTTAAAATTTCAAGTGTATTCCGGATGAATTAGTTTCAGTAACCAATTATTACACCCGGAATACATATAATTTACATTTTTATTAAATTCAAAAAGAAGACATCATTTTCACTCATATCCAATTCTTTTAGAAACAGAGATCCCTCCTTCACTTTAACTATTTCAGAAGAGACAGGAGTACCATTATTGAGTTCTTTAATCTGTTCGACCTGCTGCTTAGAAAGTTGCGAAGGCCTGCCCATATCAACATAGCTCGTATATGCATCGTTGTTCCTGTATCCAACTTTATATACTTTCAGCACATAATTCCCTTCAGGTATCCCTTCCATATTTACTTTCAGTTTACCTTTTGGTTTTGCTGGCAGATCACGCATGAAATACTGCTGATTATTAACAGAATCAGGCATAGTATAAGTATAATCCCATGCCAATACCTGGATATTACCTTCCGAATCCTTGCACACCCATGAAGCAGCATCACTATTGGCTAATTCGGTATTACCCAAACGGTTCAAAAACTGATAAGCATAAAAGATTGGTTTATTAATGCCTTGTATGGTTACCATTCCAAAACCTCCATGAAAAGGTTCAAAACGTGGCCCCGGCTCCTCAAAAATATCGGTGAATACCCAGTACGACATTGAATTGGCAGCGTCACCCACTTGTTTTAGTTTTTGAAGCACGTAGGCGGCCTCGTGATAACTATCATGTATGGGATCGGCCGGCGTATATGACGAACTCCATTCAGTATAGTGCAGTTCAAGATTTGGCATTGAAGAAGTGGAAATTTCCTTGCGCGATTGAAGTACATCACTGCTTACTGCAAATTCGTCATTGGCAAGCACTGTTCCTGAGTTACCGTATTCATCCAAAAATCCTTGCTTAACACCATAAGAGTGAGTACTGATAAAATCCAATGGCACATTATTTTTTTCACAAAACTCAATAAATTCAGGTTCCCAGGCAGCACCGGCTGTAGCAGGCCCTCCCACTTTATAATCGGGATTGACACTTTTAACCGCCTCAGCACTATACTTGTACAATTTGAAGTAGTCTTCTTGTGTCCCCGTCCAGAACCCAGGAGTTAGGTTGGGCTCATTCCAAACCTCGAAATACCAATCCTTCACTTCATCTTCACCATATCGGTCTGTAAAATGCTGGGTAAGGTGGCGGATTAACTCTTTCCATTTTTCGTAATCTTTTGGAGGAGTTGTATTCCCCCTCCACCAAAAAACAGTACTATTACCACTTGCTAATGCATTGGGCATAAAACCCAATTCCACAAATGGCTTCAATCCTATCGAATGCAAGAAATCAAACAGAGCATCTACATACATATAGTTGTACTTGGGATTTCCATTTTTATCTTCGGAGTATACCGCCATATCATCAGTTAGCAACCCATGCATGCGGATATATTTGAAACCACATTCATTCTTTACATAAGTCAATTGTTGCTGCCAATCAGCACGAAGGCCTTCATTGGCCCTGCCAGCCCCAACGCATTCATTGAACATGGTGTTTAATGTCCCTTTTTCTGAATTAAAATTGGCAGTGATAACTCTTTCTTCTCTATGC
Source organism: Marinilabiliaceae bacterium (assembly GCA_050290065.1). Classification (GTDB taxonomy): domain Bacteria; phylum Bacteroidota; class Bacteroidia; order Bacteroidales; family Marinilabiliaceae; genus Saccharicrinis. The sequence goes on along the minus strand of JBNKGY010000103.1, from coordinate 10,714 downwards.
TTAGGCTTAGATTTCTTTGCAAATAATGAAAAGAAAGACAAACTAATTAAAACAAATAAAATCTTGTATCGCATTGATTTACCTTTTTTTTAATATTATCAATTTTTAATAGATAACTCTCAATAATTATTGGGCTCCTGCAGCAATAGCATCAAGAGTGCGCTGATCTTTTACTGTGTAATTTGACCTATCAATGACAACACCTGTATCCCACCAGAATGGAATTAAGCCATTTTCTAATGCTTTTCGTGTAACATAAGTAATCCAATGATCCACTGAATTATTGTGTAAATCCAATTCCTTAGGTACATTTTGGGTATTACCCCTCCTGTAAGTTCCATACTCACCCATGATTACGGGTATACCCTTATCTACAAACTTGCTTTTTGCCAAACCAAATGACTGATCAACTGCATCCTCTTCCCCGTATGTAGCATTGCGTTCAGGCTCAATATCAGAATGATAATCCTTGCCCCAGTAATAAGCCATTTTACCCCAACTTACATCTTCATTCAAGATGCAAAATTGAGAAGGATTGTAAAAATGTACCTCAGCCATCAAACGGCCCTCAATCTCATCCGTAGGCATGTCCATCAGATCATTACTTTTTTCAATATTCGTGCTAGGCCCCTGAACTACAAGCACCCTATAGCTGTTTTTACCTCCTGTAGAGCGGACTGCATTGATGAACGTTTGATGATAAGAATGAAGCGCTGCCATCTCTTCTGCAGTATTGACAGCCGGTTCATTGGCACTGGCAAACATCAGATGCTCATCGAAATCGCGCATTGCCGTTGCAATCTGCTCCCAGTAAGCTTTTTGCTTGGCATTCACAGAATCCCGTTTTGCCAGTGTGCAGTTACTCTCAAGCCAACCACCATCATAATGGATATTCAGAAGTACGTACATATCGTTATTAACACAATAGCCAACCACTTCTTTTACACGGTTAAGCCATTCTGATTTAATGCGGGCTGTCTCGTAATCTTCAATATGGAGATTATCCCCAGCCCAAGAATAATTATCTAGCCAATTCCAGTCCCAGGCACAAGGAATTCGGATAGCATTAAATCCTTGTTGCTTTACAGCTTTTACATAATCCTCAGTGATGGCAGGGTTACCCCACGAAGTTACTGCAGGAGCTTCCATGGTATTGCCGATGTTCCAGCCCAATTTAATTTTGGCTGCAAGCTCAACGGCATTACTTTCCATACCCGTGGCATCAGGCTCTTTGGGTGAGGTATTATACGATGGGTATATAGAAGGCACTATATAGACATATCCCTGTGAAACAGCAATTCGTCGTGCTTGTCCATTTTCTGAAGAAACCGACAATACTGCAGAACGATTTGAACCTGTATTGTTAGCCTCGACAGATAACTGAATTGTAGCATCTCCAGCGTCCCCAGTTGTTTGGCTCACTTGTAACCACTGGGAAGCAGAATTTCTAATATCCCATTGATCATTACATGTAATTGTTACAGAGGCCTCCCCACCTTCCCCTTCAAATGATACCTCAGCAGGGGAGACAATTAGCACTGGATCTATTTCTTTCTCTTTCTTGCAACCTGCAAAAACCAAAACCACTAAAAGAAATGCTAATGGTTTCATTAAATCAATCTTCTTCATTTTCATAATAAGTTAATAGTTATTTATTATACACTAGATTTTCTATTTATATACATCTTTCGATCAGCCCATCTATTATCCCTTACCCAATAATCATTTCAAAATCTCCATACAATTTTCATTTGGTATACTGGTTATTATTTACGCATATGAATACAATTAATTAAGTCTGCACCTAATTAACATTTTCATACGAATAAGGTTTACAATGATTTTTTTGTCATCAAAAAGACAACCTCCAAATTCTGTCAGGTATCGATCACTCCACGTCTTTAATTATATATAAAATACAACATTAGAGCATCAAATTAATAAAATCGTACTCATTTATAGGGGCTGCGATGTTTCATATCAGGTATGGAAATGACTCAATCAGAAACCCAAGGAGTGATAACAGGTACAGTTATCACATGTAAAACATAACCTTCTTGATGTCGCAGGAAAAATAATGGCCTTACAGAAAGCATATAGATTTCTGCAATAAAAAAGAATCCTTTATGTCCAATAACCTTATTTACGCACAAGCTGTGCGCCAATTCTACAGCATAAAATTATATGCTCCACAGATAAATTTTTATTGTTTGAAGGAATTCGAAACTTACAAAACTATTTTACAAAAAACTGGGACTGCGGTGTGTTTTTATTCTGCCCGAATTAACCTCATAACCTGAGTTCGATATAAAATTAATGGCTCAAATCGCTTATAAACATTGAGTTTTAAGGAATGTTTGCGAAAGCATAGCGGGCTATGGTAAGCAAATATGACGCAGAAAATCGGTATTTATA
>JBNKGY010000103.1:0-8290 GCA_050290065.1 Marinilabiliaceae bacterium | reverse complement strand
ATATTAACCTGAGTTCGATATAAAATTAATGGCTCAAATCGCTTATAAATATTGAGTTTTAAGGAATGTTTGCGAAAGCATAGCGGGCTATGGTAAGCAAATATGACGCAGAAAATCGGTATTTATAAGTGACATTCATAGCTTTTCAGTAAATAATCGATTTACGGCTCTAAATTTTATCACCATAGCTCGCTATGTCTCAAAAATTTATATTGTAAATCAATCATTTACTGAATTTTGAGCTCGCTAATTTTAATCGAACTCAGGTTCATACCATAAACAGCTCCGGAAGTATTCCATTCTTGCACCTGAAATTTCACCCTTATGTGCTTTTTGTCTTTTACCATAGCAATAGGAATGGAGTAAACAATATCTATAAACATCGACTGGTTCCATCGACCGGTGTTATCCTCAGTTATAAGCTTTTCATCATCAATAAAAACATCAAAATTACGGCCACCCCAGTACCGTATCATCAAACTAAAGCTGGTTTCGGAGTTGATTGCCAAATCGTAGCTAATCTAGTCCTAAAGTTGCATCCTCCTTAACTCTTACGCACCTTCACCTTTTTGACACCCCCAATGCACTTAATGAAGTAATTCAGAGCTTGCTTTCGACAATTAAACCATCATATTTTCACAGCCGAATAAACCACTTCTTTATTCGGCTGTGAAATATTGATACCTGTTCCATTATTTTTTGATACGATAACTATTCTGAATTTACATTCTGAAAGTACTCCTCCAAATGTCACTTTTCCATCGCCAATGATTAATGTTTGCTTGGCATCATTCCTATTGAATACTATGGTTGAATAACTTCCGGTTTAATAAGAAATTATCGCCATCATCTTCTTACTGGGTAAAAAAGCCATCTGCATCTTTATAAATGAGAATTTCAAGTTTGCCGCATGGCTTTTCAGTAGCATATTATACTTTAGGGCAGAATAATAAAATGCTTCATACTATTCTTTCATAAAAACTTCAAACACATCTCCCTTATGGGTATTGATATCATATTCATAAACTTGCTTTAACTTAACAGGCACAATAGCTTGTTCATCTTGAAGAATTGGCGACTTAACGTTAGCAACTTTGAAAAATTCATTTTTGTTTATCCCTTCTGCTTTTTTTAAACCCTCTCCACTTAATGGCACATAAGAACGAATTCGGCAATTACCTCCTAATGTTGACTTTACTTTGGTCATTTTCACATGCCCATTTTGCCATTCAATATCAACAACAAAACCACCTCTGGCCCTAAGGCCTTTCACAGCACCTTTTTTCCATGCATCGGGTAAAGCAGGCAGTAGGTGAATTGCCCCGTCCTGGCTTTGCATTAACATTTCAGCAATACCAGAGGTACAGCCAAAATTGCCATCAATTTGAAATGGCGGGTGGGCATCGAATAAATTAGGGTATGTCCCTCCGTTGCCCGATACTTTTAACTCAAACGCCAGAGATAATTGATCGGAAATTAACTTCAAGGCATGATTGCCATCGAGCAAACGTGCCCATAAATTAACCTTCCACCCCATTGACCAACCTGTAGATTTATCGCCTCGTGCCAACAACGAAGTTTTAACAGCAGAAAAAAGTTTCGGCATCCTATAAGGCGATATTTGGTTTGAAGGAAACATGCCATATAAATGCGACATATGGCGATGATGGTCGCTAGGATCATCCAAATCAGACTTCCATTCTTGCAATTGCCCCCATTTTCCAATTTGCATAGGTGCCAGGCGCTTTAATGCAGCTTCCAATTTCTTTACAAAATCAGCATCAACATCTAATATATTTGCTGACTTTATTGTATTGGAAAACAGATCAAACAACAGCTGGTTGTCCATAGTTGCACCCGAAGTTATGGAAACGCCACGCCCGGAAGGGCCATGTTCTGGCGATATAGAAGGGCATACTACGAGGTATTTACTATCCGGATCTTCTACTAAAAAATCTAAATAGAAAACCGAAGCCTCCTTTAGCACGGGATATACAGATTGCAAATATTCTTTATTGCCATTGAATTCATATTTATAATACAGGTGCTGCGACAACCATGCGCCTCCCATTGGCCACATGCCCCAATAAGCGCCATCAACAGGTCCGGTGATACGCCAAATATCGGTATTGTGGTGCATCACCCAGCCATTTGCCCCATACATATCGCGTGCCGTTTGGCGGCCGGCTTCCGATAACTCCTTAACCATCTTCACTAATGGCTCATTCATTTCCGTAAGGGCAGTAACTTCAGAAGGCCAGTAATTCATTTCGGTATTAATGTTAACGGTATATTTGCTATCCCATGCGGACCACAATTGATCGGCCCAAATCCCCTGGAGATTAGCAGGCTGTCCTCCTGGCCTTGAGGATGAGATTAATAAATAACGCCCAAACTGAAAATAGAGCGCTGCTAATTGCGGATCGTTACCTTGTGTAAATTGTGCCACGCGTTTATCTGTAGGCAGCTTAACGGCATCAGTACTGCCTAAATCAAGGCTTACACGGTTAAAATATTTTTGATAGTCAGCAATATGCGCCTCCTTTAGTTTGGTATACCCCTCTGCCACTGCCGATTGGAGATAGTTATCAGCCCGTTCTGATGCATTAGCACTTATATCCTTGTAATTAACAAAGTTTGTAGCTATTGAAATATAAATAATTGCCTCGGTACCATCTTTAATAGTTAATGCAGTATCGTTAGCTGTTACATTGGCATTTGGCGCTACAACTTTTACTTTTGCATTAAACTCAACGGCCCCTTTAACACCTTCGGTATCACTTGTTATTCCGGACATCGACAATATATCATTGCCTATGGAAGCGATGTTAACTTCGGATGGGCGATCCAATGTAGCAGAAAAGTTTAGTTGCCCATCTTTATCTGCCTTAATTTTTGACACTATAACCTGTCCCGGAAAAGATGAAAACACCTCGCTAGAATAATTAACACCATTGGCAGTATAATTACTGCTGGCTATAGCATTTTCAATGTTAAGTTCCCTATAATAACTTGTATAACCATCGTGCCCTAAAAAACTCAACTTTAAATTGCCTACCGTTTGATAAGGCATGCCATGCGATTTTTTTGTAATAATTTTTTGATCGGCTAAATCGTGAGCTTCCTTATACTTTCCTTGAAAAATCAAACGGCGGATTTCGGTTAAAACGCCCTTAGCTTCCGGATTGTCATTTCGGTTAGGCTGCCCTGCCCAAACCGTATTTTCATTCAATTGAATAATTTCGTTACACGGATCGCCATATACCATAGCGGCCAAACGGCCATTACCCACAGGCAAAGCTTCGACCCATTGTGTTGCTGGCTTTTTGTACCATAACTTTAATAAAGAAATTTCATTTTTCTTTTCCTGGTAGCATCCAGTTACCAAAATCCCTACTACCGCTGAAAATGCTAGTAACCTCAATGTTATTCTCATTTTAATTTAAATTTTAATTGGCAATATTTTTAATCTCACTTATCAAAGACATGAAAAAAAACTGTAGTTTTCTTGCAGGCATTAAGTAATTCACAGTATTGAATAATTATCCAATGCACTCCACTTTTATAACACTATTTGGATAAAAGCCACAACAAGAGTAATGACATACACATCTATCAGGAATACTAATTTCTTCTACATTAATAAAAGTTTCGCCTTATGTTATATCTGAAATCATTTAACACCATCCTCATAGTGAAATTGGTATAATACACTTCACATTCACATACCTAACCATCCTAACCTTAAAGCGTTACTACAAAGTAATACTGATTAAAATTCAAAATGCTACTTCTAGTTCACTTCGTTCCTGAAGTAGCTTGAATTTAGCCCAGCATTATACCGGCGCATTTATTGTTTTAATTGGTATAATAGGATATACTCACCACAAGGGACTTCGATGTCTTCAATAAGATGCTCAAATGAATTAATTAAAATGGGGTAAGAAGTACAGTAATAGCATATATATATTATTGTCTACTTGACATAACCGAAAGAACACTGATGATATTACAAAAAGTTTACGTTTCGGCATATAAGAAGCATAGGATCAACTAACAACAAAACATACTAACGCTTTACAATTTCATTACAAGGGCTGAAAGATAACATACTAAAACGCTATAAAAAAAAGGCCAGCTTAATTAAAGGCTGACCTTGTTTTTCACTCAGAAGTAAACTATATTATTCTATTGAAAAAACAATATAATAAAGTTTAAATACTATGTCTATAGTTTAATTACTTGCTCTTTGCCTTCATAGTTAACCACTTTGCCTTTGGCATTGTAATTAAATGGCTTTGGCGCATCTTTGCTTACCGGTACAATAATAAACTTACGATGTTTTAACATTGAATCAAATTCGCCTTCCCTATTATGAATTTTTAAAGCTTTATCCTTTTCACTATAGCTAAATTCGATTTTTGAATAGGCTCCTTTTTCATAATTATAATTTACGCCTTCATCTTCATACAATGTAAAATGGCCATCACTTCCTTCATAAACATATAGCACAATAGTTTGTGCCGGTTTTTCATCACTATATTGAATTTCCGGGCCGACAGGAATAATAGCACCTTCTTTGATAAATAATGGAATATGCTCATAAGGTGCATCCACCATCATTTTTTGCCCACCTTCAATTAATTTGCCGGTGTAAAAATCGTACCAATTAGCTCCTTCAGGAAAATACACTTCTCTACTACGTGCCTGGTATTCATATACAGGGCAAACCATAAATGACGGACCAAACATAAACTGGTCACTAATATTTTCAACCTCTTTATCGTTAGAAAAATCCATAAACATCGGGCGCATAATGGTATAATCATCAAAATGTGACATACCTGCCAATGTATAGATATATGGCATTAACCTGTAGCGTAAGTTTGTATAATAAACAATAGATTTATAGGCTGGGTGGCCTTTAGGAGCTATATTCCATGGCTCACGATAAGGGAACTGCCCATGGGCTCTGTACAACGGCGCAAAAGCACCAAACTGAAACCAACGTGCATTTAACTCTCTCCACTCTTTGTAATCTGCATTTTCTTTGCCTGTTGCATTATATAGATTTTGTCCCTCAACATAACGACCTTCAACACAAAAACCGCCAATATCCATTGTCCAATACGGAACACCTGCAATAGAAAAATTCAACCCTGCAGAAATTTGCGCTTTCATATCTTCCCAGCGGGTAGCAATGTCGCCACTCCAGGTAGCGGTAGAGTACCTCTGCAAACCGGCAAAGCCTGAACGGGTTAATAAAAACACCCTTTTATCATTATCAACACTTCGTTGCCCATTATATATGGCTTCTGCATTCATTAAAGCATAGGTATTAAAATATTCCGTTGAAGGACCTAATGCTGTTGGACCACATAAAGATTTACGATATGGCATATCGGTACAATCAAGTACGTTAGGCTCACTGGCATCCATCCACCAGGCATCGACGCCAATTGGATATAGTTTTTTATAAATCTGATTCCAAAACAATTTACGGGCACCGGGAGAATAGGCATCATAAAATGAGCCTACATAGCCAGGTCCTACCCAGTCGCGTACACTATCTTTTACTGCCTGGCGGTACATCCAGCCTTTTTCGTCAAATTCCTTAAAATGCTTGGTAGTAGCATAAAACTTAGGCCAAACAGAAATCATCATTTTTCCATTCATGGCATGAATGGAATCAACCATTGCTTTTGGATCCGGAAAACGGCTGGCATCAAATTGATGACTTCCCCATTTTGTTTCCGGCCAATAATTCCAGTCAAGAACAATATTATCAATTGGAATATTACGTTTTCTGAATTCTTTAAGTGCACCTAAAATCTCATCCTGAGTTTTATAGCGTTCGCGACTTTGCCAGTACCCCATAGCCCACTTAGGCATTATTTGTGCTTTACCGGTTAATGTGCGATAACCTTTAATTATATCATCATAAGAATCACCATAAACAAAATAGTAATCCAGTTTCTTATTCATTTCGCTCCACCAAACCTGACTTTCTTTTTCTTCGGATTTTTGAGGAGGAAGTGCACGTAAGCCAATGTAAGAGCGAGCTCCATCCGGCTTCCATTCAATTCTGATTGGTACACGCTTTCCTTTTTCAAGGTTTACTGTGAATTTATAACTATTTGGATTCCAAGCCGTACGCCAACGTTCCTTTACAACCAATTCATTATTAACATATACCTTAACATAACCAGCATAATATAAGATAAAACGGAACATTCCACTTTCATTTGCCTCAATTTCACCCTCATAAGTTACATTAGATCCTTTTAATGGGAAGTTTTCTGGTAAGTTCCTAATTGATTTTATATCTTCGAAAAAGATAGACTTCTCACTTCTAATAAGCCTTTGTGTCCCATTTCCTTTCGAAACATACATTCCGGTTAAACCACCATCTTTACCATCTTTATCATACAGTTTAAAAATATTATTCAGTTGCTCATATGGCCTGCTATCTCCAAAACGACTTAATGAATAACTATCCCACAATAGACCGTAATTTTTATTAGAAACAACAAAAGGAACTGAAACTTTTGTATTATACTGAAATAACTCCTCGGTTTTACCTTTGTAATTAAACTCATCAGATTGATGTTGCCCCAGCCCAAAAAAAGCTTCATCATCAGGAGAATTAAATAATTGCCTAATTGAATAACCTTTAACCCCTTCAACTTCTATTGGAGTAAAAGTTCTCCCACTACCAGCTCGTTCAGCTAAAATTACTTTTCCATTTTTATCTTTAAATTTAACTCCGCCATCATTTTTTGATACAAAAACATCTAATTTTGAAGTTCCTAACTTAATTGAATCGCCAACGTCATCAATAGAAAATGGGGTATGCTTATCTCCACCTACAATTATCAAGCTTGAATCTTTAGGAAATTCTTCTGTCGGTATAGCTGAAACATGTATCAACTCATCCCCTAAAACCTGCAAACGTACCTGTGAGGCTTCTGATAAATTTCTCTGCTTAAGCTTTACTATAATTCCATCTTCTGTCTTTTGATATTGCGGCGTTGAACATGCTACAAACATCAATAAGTACAAAAGTCCTAAATAAGTTTTAATACTTTTCATATATAAAATTTTAAATGCGTTATTCACACCACAAAAAAAAATAAATCCCATTGTAGTAATGGTACTTTATGTTTTCAAAATGGTATTTATTTGAAGTAAGTTTGAAGATGTTTTTCCCTAGATCTAAAGATTGGGCGTACCCCTCCCTATTTTAATGAATTTTTCATATAAAAAACACTTAAAACACTGTATTTAAACACTTTAATTACCTGCCCTACATCAACCTGATATTCGAGGCAAGATATGCAAAGATGATCTTTACCACAAAGAAGTTATAGCTGAGAAAAAAATCCAGCAGAACTTCATTGATGGCAAAACAAAAAGCATTACAGCCAGTCCTGATACACTAAACGGATTAGAAAAAATTGATGGTTTGGGAAAGCGAAAAGCCTCCACTAATAAAATTGGGGGCAAAAGAAAGCTTGTCAAAAAGCAAACTCCCCGAAAAGAAATATTAAATGGAATTGAACCTATAATGGATCCGGAAATTGTATACACTGTTGCGAATCGATTCCAGGTTTATATTACACCGGAACCTGAACCAAATATAATAGAAAGCAGTCCTATTATCCAGGATAAAAAGCAAAATAACACATTGTTAAATGGCCTATTTACACCTATTATCGACAATGCACCTGAATCAAATTTAGAGAAAATTCAATAACCTGGTGATTTAGGTAAATTCCTTGGATATGTAGAAAGGTATGAGTACGCTATCTTATTAAGAGGTGAAAAAGGTGCAGGTAAAACACGATTAACCTATCAATTAATGAACACCTTTGCAAAAGCAGTTTTTCAGTTGGTACCTTCACCGTAGAAATTGAAAAGCATTCAAACCTGGTTAAAGATATGCGAGATGAGTATTTGTTACCTACTATAGTAGATAAGGTCCAAATTGCTAAAAGATTGTGCGTGATCCATAAAAATTCTGCTTGTATTTGTACACAAAAAAACCTTAGCCAAATAATGACTAAGGTTACTGTTTCTGTGTTAAATTCTGAATTAAAATCTAGCAGAATTACTAACTAAGTACTCGAGGCGGGACTTGAACCCGCACGTCCTAATGGACACAAGATTTTAAGTCTTGCGTGTCTACCAATTCCACCACTCGAGCATCCTTGGAGCGAAAAACGGGACTCGAACCCGCGACCCCGACCTTGGCAAGGTCGTGCTCTACCAACTGAGCTATTTTCGCAAT
>JBNKGY010000102.1:0-13247 GCA_050290065.1 Marinilabiliaceae bacterium | reverse complement strand
AAAAGTTGCCTTTGTTGGTTCTTCGAGAATCTGTCAAGGTTGAAAAGTGTGATATAAAAGATATATTAGATTCAATAGAATTTTGCGCCTTGAAATTTTTCATTTTTTTGACGCGTAGTCATTTTCAACTACTTGCAAAGATAATAATTTATAAGATTCACCCAACGGTAATATTATTTCTAAAAGCGATTTCCCTAATCGTTTTGGACGCTATTGCCTTAAAATGAATATTTTTTTTATGTGAGTACTTATTGCCATCCATTACACACAATCAATTACCAAGCTGGTTTTATGAACAAAAATACTGATGATGCTTAAAAAGCACTTTACTCCCTCTATACAAAACATAACTAATAACTAATAAAAAAGCACCTACAAATATAATGTAAGTGCTTTTTAACAATAAGGTTGCCCCCTCCACATTCTACCTAAACCCCAATGTACTATCTCTTAATACAGTTTAAAATAAAAATACTGACATCTAAAAAAAAATGATGTTATTTTAAATTTACAAGTATCACTTTAAAACAGCATCTTCCATAATTACATCATAGAAATAACCTGACCCAAAATCCTTATTCAAATGAACTAATCCCTTGAATGATACAATCTGATTAAGCTCAGGCATTTGGCTACTGGTAATAGTAAGATCAAAACTGTTATTGTATCGGGTGCCATCCTGAATATGAATCCAGTTTCTTCCCATAATATTTTTGTTCACTTTAGTCACCATACCCTTAATATCTACTTCATTATTGGCAAAATTTTGTGGATTCGAAAAAATTTGAGCTATAGTGAGCTCCGAACCTGATTTTGGAACCGATACCTCAGGGAGCTGAACCTCCTTAACTTTACCTGAATGCCCATGAGGGTTCATCATTGCTGATGCTGACGAAACATCAGATGTCATAGGCGTTTTACTTATGTGGTTAATAAAATCAACAGATTCAAAGTTCCTTTCTAACTCTTTACTCCAAAAATTTTTCATGGGCAAAGCTTTATCGTAGTAATATTTATCTCCAACTACCGCATCAGTTTTAGATACTGCCACCCATCGTTGTCCGTAATTCTCACTTACTTTTAAATAGGTGTATTTTGAAGTTTGAATAATTTCTAAAACCTCAAATTGTTTTCCTTCAGTAACCGCTTTTTTTATGGCTGCAATACTTTTTGTATAGCTATCAGAATTTGTATCAGTATCGTTATTAGTATTGCTTCTGCCACATGCTACAATGAACACGAGTATAAACAGGAATTGAAAAATCTTCATTTTTATGCGTTTAATAATTAGTATTAAGATTCTGACATCAAGACTACTAAAGCAATTCGCTAAACAATTCTTCTTAAAACTTTTTTCTAAGATTTAAATAAAGTCGATTGTCATTATGTGCATCTTGAAATGTCACTTCATAGTTAACAGACAAGTACAACTTTTTGTTGAAATAGTATGATAAATCCAGTTCGCTAATATGCTGTTTTAGTTGCGAAGAAACATTCACATAATCAAACTTCACCCATCGGTAATTTAAGCTGGTATACAGCTTGTTATTTAATATACTCCTTGAAAGACGTCCTCCTATGGTTTGACCATCGAGATAACTTGTTTGCATTAAGTTTCCTGAAATTGTAAGCGATGCATCAATAAGGGGTACTCTGGTGTAAGTAGCATTCACTGTATAAGTATTATTGGGTCTTGGATCCTCCTCGCCATATCTTGTACCTGCACTACAACCCAAATTCAAATATTTAATGGGTCTGTAAGTTAACCTGAAACGAAGCCCCTGCCTACTCACCTTTTGTAGCACCGAATCAGAATAATTGCGGAAAGTTTCGTAATAGATAACGTTTTTGCGATTGTCGTAAGATGTAAATAACGATAGTTTACGCGAAGCCCGGTAATTCAATGACACATATATTCCGGTAAGGCTAAGCTCATTTGTAGGCATTCCGTCTTTCAGTTTATATAAATCAGCTTCCACAGAAGAAAACAAAATAAGATTTTTCAAGACTGAGTTACTGTGCTGAAAATATGCGAATCGACGATCAATATTTCCCATATTACGTTGCTCAAAAAAAGCCAGTGATGATTGTGCAAAACCATTTGTAAATTTAGAGTGATGACCTACATACGCTCCGTATTCTAATAAATCAGCGTTGTATCCATAATCCATGTAATCGGGTCTGGTACCTACAACGGCTCCTGCATAAAAGTTATTCCACTCTTTTTGAAATTGGATTCCATCTACAGCACCCACATTAGCAATTTTGGAATTGATTCTTCGTCCGGCCCAAAGGCTGGTACTCTTATTAAAATCATATTTTAAAGCAAGAGCATATATCTTTAGCGCATCATTTAAATTAGACTTAACCCTATTCCACTCACCCGCCTTGTGTGTAAAGGAAATATAGGTTTCGGCAGATAATTTTGAATTGGAAATACGATCCGCATTCATAGATAATTTATAGCGAAAACGGTGAGAATCCGATCCGTTGGAATTTGCTAAGGTAGAATAAGAAGATAGCGACAAGCTTCCAGAGAAATCACTCTTTCCACTGTTTCGCAATTTTTTTTGATTCACAGATAATAAAGCCTGCTCGTTTACATCTTGATCTATTTTATTATTTTCTTTGGTTGATGTTTCTCCTACTTTATCTTTTTTTTCTCTTGCAATAGCCACAAGCTGGTCGCCTTCTTTAAAAGCAGATTGACCAATATGGTTACATAGGCAAGACATGGTTGAATGATGTACAACAACCAAAGCAGGAATCATTTCTTCATTTTTTGATACAAACAAAGTATCTCCATTTTCAATCCCTTGCGTGTTGGTAAATTTTACATAAACATTTTGTCCTGTAATATATGAAACCACTCCATTCAACAAACTATTTTTGCTTTGCGCATTTAAGGATTCACGTCCTTGTATAACGATAAAACACACAAAACAAAATGCAATAAATTTCCATTTTTTTATCATTCTCTTCCTGTTGGGTGACAAGCTAAACAATTAGCACTATTGTAAACAAAACCAGATACACCTTGATGTTTGCTTTGCATTCGGGACTGACTGTGTTCGTGACAGTTAGTACATGAAAATGCTGAAAAATCAGATGGTTGATTATGACAGTCTGAACAAGAATTCCATTCCCCTCGATGTTTTCCCGAATAAATAGGAAAATACTGACCATCATGATCAAAGGTGCTTGGTTTCCATGCATTCTCACTATGACATGTTTCACAGTCGGTTGAAAAATTAGATGTTGCATGATTGGGATTTGTGGCCGATTGATAATCATTGGAATGGCACCCAAAACAAGTATTTGGTGTACTGTTATAATTTCCTTGATGACACAAAAAACAATCTGTTGAAATCGTATTGTGGGCTCCATTTAAAGCATACCTGTCGTTATGGTTTGGAAATCCTGCAGGCTCCCAATCTGGGCCACCAGATTTATGGCAGTCCTCACATTGTTTAGACAAGCCTATAGATTGATGGTTTGGATTACTGGTACTATTATAATCTGCTAAATGACAATCGGAACAGAGACTTGAAGTTCCTGCATATCCCGATGTATGACAACTAGCACAATCCGTTGTTGCGTGTAAACCTGCTAAAGGAAAGCCGGTGGCATTGTGATCAAAAATAGACTCCCATCCGGGGCCACCAGATTTATGACAGTTCTCACATTGCATTGAATAGCCTACTGACTGATGGTTTGGATTACTGGTACTATTATAATCTGCTAAATGGCAATCGGAACAGAGATTTGAAGTTCCTGAATATCCTGATGTATGGCAACTTGCACAATCAGCTGTACCGTGTAAACCTGCTAAAGGAAAGCCTGTGGCACTGTGGTTAAAAGCTGACTCTCCATCTCCTGTTGGATGGCATGCATAACACGAAGGACTGCTATAAGCATATCCACCTACACCTCTATGTTCACTATCCATTTTAGATCGGTTATGCTCATGACAATCTACACAGGAAAACAGAGAATAATTATCTGCCTGAGTATGACAACTGGAACAATCATTCCATTCGTTTTTATGCTTACCCGAATAAATTGGAAAAGAAACAGCATCATGATCTCTGAATTCAGCAGGCTTCCAACCCGGATCAATGGTATGACATTGTGTACAATTGGTATCGAATCCTAAATTTTGATGATTAGGATTAGCTGCAGAAGTATAATCTTTTTGGTGGCAGCTAAAACAGTCGGTGGATAAAGGTGTATTAAAGCCGTTAGTATGGCATAAGGCACAATCCTTAATGGCGTGTCCTTTTACTAATGGGAAAAAATCATGATTAATACCTGATGATGACCATTCAGAAGCATCTATCTTATGACAATCCATACATTCTACCGAAAACCCGGCTTCTGCATGATTGGGAGTTGTTGTTGCCAGATAATCATTCCGGTGGCAATCGATGCACTCTGCTCCTAGAGGATCAAAAGTTAAATTAGATGCTGAAGTATGACAAGATGAACAATCGGCCATTTTATGTGATCCTAAAAGAGGGAAACGACTTAGTTCATGCAGTTCTGTGGTATTTTCAATGATCCACGATTTGTTATCATGACATCTATCACAATCTAACCCTACAGTACCCGAATGCATATCTGTATGACAGTCTGTACAATTACTTGTAGCTTTTGAAAATTCCAATGTTGGATGACAAGAAGAACAAGAGACATTCTTATGCTCACCTTCCAGAACAAAGCCTGTTGTATCGTGACTAAAATTTGTGGAAGTAAAATTCCAGCTCTCCGTATTATGGCAATTTAAACAATTTGTACTTGCTGTATATCCATGTGGATTTTTTTGTGCAAACACAAATATTGAAACACATAAAAGGAGGATGTTTAATGACAACTTGCGCATGATACATCATTAAATTTGTAAATAATATAATTCTGAATTAATCCGTCTGTGGGTTTATGGCAGCTGATACAATCAAGATTAGCGTGCTCTCCATCTAAAACAAAGCGAGCGTTATTGTGATCAAATTTTTCCGGTTTCCAACTGGCAAAAACATGACATCGCTCACAATCATTTTTACCATCCTGTAAAAACTGTTTATGATGCTCATCAGTATGGCAGTTTTCACACGATTTTTGAACTCCGGCAAACTGTTGACTTATTCCGCTTTCTGTTTCTGAAAAATGACAACTACGACATGCCACTTCCTGATGTTTACCTTGTAATTTATAATTAGTTTGATTATGATCAAACAGTATTTCATTCCAGGCTGTTACCGAATGACAGTTTTTACAACTGCCGGACATCAAATATTTATCAGCCAAAACATTTTCATGATTATTTTGATGACATTGGGTACAGCTTTTATCATTAAATGAAAAATTCCACCCCTCATCTGTTTTATGACAGGCAAAACAAGGTGTAGCCATATGAGATCCTTCTAATGGAAATGCTGAACTATTATGCTTTTCTAATGTATAATTTGTTGGTGTAAAACCATTTATGGTATGACATTCACCACAGTCCGGCGACACCCCATGCTTGGCAAACTGCCCTTTATGATAGTCGGTATGACAATTAGAGCACCTGTTGTGGTTTATGGGTTGTGTTAAACTGCCTTTGTGACAACTTTTACAGTCTACATTTTGGTGTTTCCCTATTAATGGAAAATTAGTTCTGTCATGGTTAAAATTATCCATTCCTTTTACTTGTGTAAAAGAAAATTCATCGTGACATTTTCTACAGTCGTTACCAAATTTATTTTTGTGTATATCCTCATGGCAACTTGTACAATTACTATGCTCTACATTGGAAAACTGCTGAAATTCTTTTCCGTTTTTAATGGTTGTTTTATGACATTTTGCACAATCCACTTTTTGGTGTTTCCCTATTAACGGAAAATCAGATTGAGCATGATCAAATCCGGGAGCCGGCCTAAATGCTTCTTGATTATGACAAGATAAACAGTTGTTTGACAAGGTGTTTTGATGAAAATCAGGATGACACGATAAACACTCCGTTCCTAAGCCCAGATAGGTGCCCTCTTTTTTTTGCGAAATTTTGTTCACAATCAACTCCTTGTTATGGCATTTGGCACAATCTAATTCCGAATGCTTTCCTTCTAGTTTATAACCACTTAACTCATGATTAAACTTATCTTTATCAAAACGTGTAATTTCAAAATTAAGCCCAAAATGTTCACCATGGCAACTGGCACATTTTTTTCCTTTTACTTCGCGCGAAGAGTGATAGCCTTTTCCTTGATCAATAAATTGCTGAATTTCAACATGGCACTTTAAACACTTTGAAGTAGTTTCTTTTTCGTTGAGGACATGGCATTGAGTACAATTGCCCATACCTTCAAGATGTGCATGTGCCTTTGATAATTCTCCTGGCGAAAGTTGGGCATTAGAAAGGCTTGCTTGTAATAATAAACAAACAATCCACAAAGTATATTTATATCTCTTTTTCACTAGATTAATATTGTCATATTTATTTTATAGCAAAGGGTATTCTCTTTTGCTATTCATAAACTCATCTTTCGTATCCATAAATTATATGAAATGTACGAATTGTATTTTCCTTAAGAAAACCATATAAACTCTAACATAAATAACAACTTGCGCAAAGTCATTAAAATAGTTTACAGGCTATTGTCATGAAATGTCACTTTTTCTTTTTCGTTAAAACAACCTCCCCAAACTTTTTGGTAATATCAATTCCTACACTTTTCAAAAATTGTGTAGGTAGCTCTCCGCCGGCAAAAATGTAAACTAAATCGTTTACCTGATTTATCGTTTCTCCGGTATCTATCTTTACTTTCACCAGCTTTTCTTCAATAGAAACCAAATTTGAATTCAGCAACACGTTCATCCGTTTCTTTTCAATGGCCTCCTTAATTTTCACATTGTTTTTAGGCTTTAATCTCGAAAATTTATCTTTTCGATACGAAAGTATAACCTCATTATCCTCCATTAACAATAGCGCTGACTCAATGGCAGAATCACCTCCACCCACCACCACAATCTTTTTATTTTTAATCAGTTCCGGCTCAAGCAAGCGATAAGCTACTTTAGGTAACTCCTCTCCGGGTATGCCTAATTTACGAGGAGTTCCCCGCCTGCCAATGGCTAGTAAAACCTTTTGTGTTGAATATGTTATTCCTTGGTTTGTACAAATTTCAAATCCAAGTGAATTCTCTAACTTCTTAATTTCATTTACCTTAATATTCTCCTGAATTTTAATATCATTTTCATCTAAAACCTTATTCCACAGCTCCAATAATTCATCTTTACTTGTCTCTCTCAATTTAATCTTTCCATACAATGGTAAATCCATGGGGGCTGTCATTACAATCTTTGATCGAGGAAAATTATATACTGTACCACCTAATGACTCCTGGTCAATAGTTATACAATTCAAACCTCGTTTCTTGGCCTGTAAAGAAGCTGATATCCCTGCAGGACCTGCCCCTACTACCACTAAATCGTAAGTAGTAACTCCCTCTTTTTTTATATCTGCTAACAGATTATCCACAGCTTGCTTTCCTTGCTCTACGGCATTTTTAATTAATCCCATGCCCCCCATTTCACCGGCTATAAAAACTCCGCCCACATTGGTTTCGAAATTTTGATTTACATGTGGCAGCTCAACACCTCTTTTTTCGGTACCCATATGCAAAGAAATGGCTTCTGTTGGGCAAGCATGAAAACAGGCACCATGCCCCACACACTGACTGGTATTAATAACCGTGGCTTTTCCGTTTCTTATACCCAAAATATCATGTTCGGGACAGGCTCTAATACAGGCACCACTCTGTATACAAGAATTTACATCAACAACAGGATGTAACGATACAGGCTCATGCATCCCTTCTTGTTTAGCTACTTCAATCTTTTGCTCAACAATCTTTGATTGCCTATGCTTTCTTATTAAATAAATAGCCAACACAATGATCACAAATAAAGCAACAACTGTGTATACTATAACCTCTTCTGAAATATAATCCATCATCAAAACATCCAAGTATATCCAAAAACTACTGCTACCCCAACATGCACAATCATAATAACTAACATAATCAATGCAAATGGAAGGTGAATAACATGCCAATATTCTAAAAACTTATGCATGGTTGAAAGCCATGCAATTCTTCTGTTCAACAAAATCTCAGCCTTAATCAGCTTTGTTATTTGTTTATAATTCTTTTTAGAGACATTTCTCGACTTGAGTTGGTGCTCAATATCTTGTTTGATATTCTTTTCATAGGCCAATCTCTGAAGTATTTTTGAGAAAAAAGACCCCTTATATAGCTCTTTCTCCGAACCAAATACTTCATTGAGAAAATCAATAAACTCGCTATCCAATGAAAACCTATCGCTTACAGAGTTAAAAAAATCAGCCTTTTGCGAATTCAATTCGTTCAAACTGAGCTCCCTGCCTTCAATGGTGCGAGGAATTTGCAGATAAATAAACCGACCGATCACTCCACTGGCAACAACTGCTACCATACTCCAAAAACTTACTGCTACAATTCCCCCAAACTTAAATGCCGTGTGATATAACACTAAAATGGGACCCAGCGTACAAAGAAAGATATGAAATTCGAGCCAATGTTTTAAATATCCCCATCGCGATAGACTCCTAAATCTTTTGCGAGCCATGTAGCTAAAAACGCCCACAATAATCATTAAAGTACCTATAATACCAAAGCCATGTCCTATGAATCCACTCGGTTTAAGCAATTCATTTTGTTCGTGAAAAAACCTTTGCTCTAAACCTGTTTGATAATAGTTACCTCCATAAAAACCTATATAAGCAGTAACAAATATGGTTATTGCCACGAATGAAAACAGATATATTCTATGATATAATGTCGACATATTTAACTATTTATAAAAATGTGTTCAAATATATATATAAACCTACATATTAATTAACGTCACTATTAGGTAATTAAGTATTTAAATTGGCTCTAAATTAGAAATGTAAGCTAAGTTCCATAATATGAGATATATATATATCAACATGCATCATCGACCCAATATGATCTTTTTTATATCATTAGTATTTTCATTTGAAAGTCTGAATATTAAAACACCCGAAGTATTCAATATTTTTGTTTCAACGAAAAAACTTAAATGTCATAGGGCCCTTTAGGCGAAAAAAATACCTGAGTTCAATTAAAATTTATAAATCGAACTCAGGTTTCAGGTATTTTGTAATAACACTTAAGTTATTATCCCCAATTTCTAATGAAGCACCTGTGCATTCATGATTAAAAATTCACACTAAAAGAAGCATGGACATTTCTTCCAATAGCATAAATAGGGATTTGGGTTCCTCTAACCGATCTGCTTAAATGTTCATAATAATTTTCGTCAAGTAAATTATTGATACCAATATTTACTCTAAGCATACTTGAAATATAATAAGACAAATTGATATCTAAAGTAGTAAATGATGGCGTTTCTTTTTCACCAAATTCAGTAGATATGCGCGATTGTTTCATAACATGTCGAAAATTAATTTCAGGTGAAAGCTTGTTTTTCAAGTAATGACCAACGATAGCATATCTAAAATCCAGAGGAGCAATTTCAGGTAAAGGTTCATTCAATTCATTATCCTGAGCATAGGTGTAGGCCAAAGATATTTGATGTTGTAGACCGAAACCGATTATCTGCATCCAATTCATCTCAAAACCTGTTTTTATGGCATTGCTAATATTGATATATCTTCTAACTCCCGGACTTTTCGGAAGGCGAGGTGTAGCATCCGGAACAATAACAGATGAGATGGCATCATTTAAAAATGAAATAAATACATCAAAATCAAATCCAGTTTTATCAGAATTCCAATTAAAGGCAAAATCTATTTGGTTGTTTTTCTCAGGATTAATATGTGGATTACCTACCATTTCATAAGGATCTTGTCCCACAGGAAAATAATTGATAAAACGCTCGGTTAAACTCCCACCACGTTGTGCATGCCCAAGCCATAATGACAAATTCACGTTTTCGTTAATCGTTCGAGCAATACCGACACTAACATTTGGGTAAACCTGAATTTTATCTGTACCAGAATACGTTTCTGAAAATTCCGGACTCGGATTTTGAAGTTCAGCTTTTAGCATCTCAAGTCTGCCGGAAATAATAAATTTGTAATGAGAGGTATTAAGCTGATATTCAGTAAAAAGACCACTTTTGATAATTTTACTATCCTGCCACACATTATCAGTAGCTGAGTTTCCTGTATTTGGACCCATTAGGAATTCGCGTACTCTTGTTCCATCAGCACCTTCAATTCTTAAATCTAACCCCGAATACATATTGCTATTTGAAAAAAGCCATTTCCCTTCCGATCTGGCACCATAATTATAGGTATTGGCAGTTGTTGAGGCATTCATAGGTCTTGGATCAATTCTTTTTAAAAGATTGTCCATTTTGTGATCAACAAAGGAACCAAAAACAGAGGTGTTCCATGATTTTAGATGCTCTTTGTTTATAGCAATATCATGCCTAACATTGAATAGCCAGGTGTTATCACTTCTTAAATCCATAGGAAGTGCCGGAAAATCCGCATCATGAGCTACGTTGTAAATCGTCAACAATCTTAATTGCTGATTCGATGAGGTTTTTAAACCCAGGTTAAAACCAAAACTGCCTCTTTCAAAATCAGCAGGGATCTGACTTTTATTGCCCGATTCATAATCATCCCCGGTAGACCATGAACTTAAAACGCTGAGATCATAATTTTTCCCACTAAATCCTATTTGACCTTCGTTTTTAAAAACATCTCCATTATTCTCATACCCTGAAGAAATTCTTCCATATATATCAGGAGTACTGGAGAAGCGTAATTTTGCTGGTACAAAATTAATGGTTGCACCAAATCCTGTTCCATATCGTAACGCATGTGGACCTTTTAGCACCTCAATCCTGTCCATCATATTTGGAGCCATTTGACTGGTCGGTGGATCCATTCGGTTTGGACAAGCCGCGGTAGCACTTTGAGCGCCATTCATCACAATATTGAGTTGGTCGTATTTAAAGCCTCTAAAAACAGGGTCGTAACCATATCTACCACCTTTTCTTATACTGTTTATTGCCGGAGTTTGAACAAGAATGGAGGTGCCATCATGGGCGATCCTATCTTCATATTTCAGACTGATTTTTTCAGATGGAATTGAACTTGAATGGAGACCTATAATCGTAACCGGATAAATGTTTTGTGAAGTGTTTTTGCGATAGTATATCTTTTTATCTAGTATTATTTTTAACTCAGTTCCACTTATTTCCCATTCCCCATAGTTAATATGCGAAATTTTCATGGATTGATTTTCTTCTAATAATGTGAATATGATTGTTCCATTTTTATCTGACGCACCTGTTTGATCAGCATATTTAAATGAAGCACCTTGGATTGGAAGCGAACTATCCTGATCAAGTAAATTAAACTGTTCAACATGCTGAGATAGCAGAATGTCAGTGGAAAATATATGAAATATCAGACACACCATTATCGGTAATGTAATTTTATGCAAATTCATTAGTGTTTTTTTAAAAATGCAATTACAACGCATTGCTATCCCTAAATAGTGCCTGTCCATAAAGCCGGGTGTTTGGATTAAAAAGTTTAAATACAAGGCGTGTGAAAAATTCAAACCGCAGTATACTAAGGTATATGAGGATTAGGATTTTGAACAACAACGCAGTAGTTGGACTTTATAGACGAACACTAAATATTGGAATATGAAAATACAAGTTGCCTGAAATTTTATTTCAAGAACAAATTGTTTTGGTTTGCAATTGCATGGATTAATATTGTTGAATGAAGGATTTTATTAATGTTCCGATGTGCATTTTGAATCTTGAAACGGGCATGTGAAATTTGATAATTCTTTTTTACAATCAATTATCAGCTGTCATTTCATCAGTTTCTTTGTTGAAAATGCAGTTTGCAATTCCTTCAAAATTTTCAATTAGAATGTTCAACAAATGATTTCAGGAGGGCGAAATAGACTATTAATAAGAAGAAATGCATATAATCCTTCTTTATGAGTATATCTACAAATACGATTCTGGATATTTTTTAATTGATTAATGGAGGTTTTCTCTACTATTAGAAAAATCAATTCCGAAATTTCTTTTCGAATAGGTGGCAAATTCTCATCTTTACTCTCTTCTGTCTTTTTTAATTGTTTTTTTAGGTGGCATTTACCATTACAAGTACTCTCAGGTATGTTTCTGTTGACACAGAGTACTTTGGCTATAAAATCCTGATTTATTTTAAAATCAATGATCATCCATGTTTTACTTAGAGTGGGAAATAAAACAGTTGCAATGATTAATATGGATAGGAGTTGTTTCAAATAATTACAAATTATTTTGTGCTGGAATTTTAAATGTGTTAATAATTTTCTTTAAACATAAATCACTAAATACTTTATAAGCTTCTAATTTTTTTATTTGTGAGTTAATCATTAATGGGGATTGAGAAATAAAATGAAGATCCTTTTTCCGTATTTGGGCCGGCCATATTTTGCCACCATGTAACTCAATAATAGCTTTGGAAATTCACAATCCTAAATCAGTTCCTTCATATTTTTTCGTAATCGAACTTTAATGTCGGAATCTTTCAAAAATAATATCCTGCGCATCTTGAGGGATTCCAATTCCCGTATAGCGGACAAAAGAACTAAAAATTCTTCATCCTTCAAACAACACCCGAATATAATTTCGCCTGTTTGAGTAAGTTTGATAGCATTTAAAATGCGATCAACAGAAACATTTTTCAAGAGAATGTTTATCTGTACTTGCTCAATCTTTGAAATATCAATTAAATCATTTGTTAAATTCATTAAACGATCGCAGTTTTTTTCAATGATATCAATATGCATTTTTCGTTCATCATCTTTAAAATGGAGATTTTAATAATTAAACAAATCCAATTATTCCATTCATTGGGGTTCATATTTCATGACTCAGATTATATATGAATGAAGTTTTTAAGCGATCATTTTCACGGGCGTTTCCCTGGCTTATCGGTACAATTAAATTTGTCGGTATTAGGGTCGGGTCGGGCTTTTCATTCCTACTCCTCACTCTCTTTTCCCATTTATAGTAAGCTTTTACGATCCATAAAGCCATCAAATTAATACGGTAAGTTTCCTGTAAAAGACGTTGCGGGGTATCCACTTCAATCCCTAACGCGGGAGTAAGGTCACTTGGGCTAAAAAAAGTTTTAGCAGCTAAATTATTGACAAGGT
>JBNKGY010000101.1:0-13316 GCA_050290065.1 Marinilabiliaceae bacterium | reverse complement strand
AGTTTTCGTGCAAGTACTAAGTATTATTCTCTTTCACACCCATACTCCTGAATCCAGCATTAACCATGCTCAGGCTATTTTCATTCAGATTCACCCTGGCATATCTGGGGTTCTGTGGATTTTTCATGCCTTGATTCACAATCAAAAAGGTTTTAGGTTCCTTTTTGATTCCTTCAATTTCCCAATCCATTGTTGGTTTTACAAATTCAAAAGATCTGTTTTTAACTAATTCATCATACAATCAACCATCAGCTGCAAGGTTTATATCTTCAAAGAAAATGCCCCACATGGTAGGTTGGATTTTTGCTGTAGGATGATCTACATCAATTTGGATAGTCTGACTATTGATTTTTAATGAAACTAGCATCAATATGCAAACAAACATAGTTATCATTTTCTGTTTCACGGTGATTCTCATTTTAAAAATCATATTGAAAATACAACATTCCCTTTAAAATAAGATGAGTTTGTATATGTAATTACAGAATAACACGCATGAAGCCACCAATAATCCACATAAGAAGTCCATCCGCTCACCCCCTCACTAATGTTAATATCCTTATGAGGATTAGTTACCCGCTATTTTTCTGTTTCGCCAGTATTCAATATATTTTGCTTGGTGTATAAAACCAATGGGCCCTTCTGTTATTCCACCATTCATTCTATTGTCATAAACTCTCACATGAATAGTATTTAATTTTCCGATCTGAATTAATCCTTCAGGAACCAGATAACCTCTTAACTGACGGTAAGCCTCACCAAAATAATCCCTATCGCTGGGCGGACTCATGAAACCTGTTTGACCAATTTTGATTCCGTTAATAAATACCTCATCAATATCATCAATCTTGCCTAATAACAATACAACTCTGTCTTCTGAAAAATTTTGGTCGGCGTTAAAAGAATGTTCATACCAGCCAAATCCATCATAATGTTTATATCCTTGATTTTCCCAGTCTCCGGGTACAAATATTTCATTCCAATCCGTTTTTTGGGGAACTTCAAAACGCCAATCCAGATTATCTCCGGTCCTGAATTTCCAAATTCCCTGTAAATTTAAAAATGGTTTAAGTGGTGATTTATCGGCCAGCAACCCAATATCTCCCCTATTTATTCCACCTTCCATTTGATCGTCATAAACCCTTACGGCTATAAGGTTATCAGCACCAAAACGAATAATATTTTGAGGGATAGAGTACAATCTTTGCGCATTGTATGCGGATGAATAACTTGGAGGAAAAACTCCTGAGCCACCAATTCTAATGCCATTAACAAACACCTCATCTACATCATCAATATATCCCATATCTAACACCAAAGCTTCTTCTTTATATTGATTTGGTATCACTATTGAGCGTCGATACCAAGCATAGCCATCATATCCATTAAATCCTTCCATTTCCCATGAAGAAGGAACAAATATATCTGTCCAGTTATCATCTTCAAATTCTGGCATTTTCCACTCCGAATTATCACCTAGTGAGAATTTCCATTTTCCGCTTAGATCTTCCAATTTACTATATTTCTGTGCGGAAACAGAAAGACAAAAAATAACAGTGGTTAATATTATTAAATATGAGTTTTTCATGAGTGTTTTATTATTATCAAGCCAATGAAAACCAAGGTTCGAAGACTCTAGGATTTTACACCTGAATGTTTAATCTTGATTTTTTATTTGCTTATCTTCTGTATAATATCAATTGTTTATTTTGCCCAAATAGCAAACTAATAACCTGATTCTATTAAAATTTTTAGCATTCAGATTGACATATGATTATCCATCATCAACTAATCAAATATAGACTCCATTATATAGTCAAATAAACTTCTATATTTAACATATTTCGAAAAGTAATTTTCAAAAGCCTGTAAAGTCATTATCCCCACCGGACCTTCATAAATACCTCCATCATACTGGTTGTCTATAACCCTGACGACCAAAATATTTTCTCCATGACGAAGCATATCTTTATTAATTACATAAGCCCTTAGGATTTGATAATCATTTTTTGAAGCAATATAATCACCATCTTTTTTCATGGTGGATACAGAACCAATGAAATTACCATTTAAATAAACTTCATCCTCATCATCAATCTTTCCTAACACCATAACCAACTTATCACTTGAAACATTTTTATCCCAAATAAATGTTTTTCTGTACCACGCTAGTCCATCTAAATACGCATACCCTTGTGTATCCCATTTTTGTGGTACCTGAATCGTATTCCAATTACTGTCATCGTAATCTGTTCTGACCCAATTGTCGTTATTTCCCGGATTAAATTTCCACTTTCCGGAAAGATCTTTCAATAAATAACTTTCAGCCACATTATTTAATAACTCAACAGACCCTGTGATACCCCCATCATTATACACATCATAAACTCTGATGGCTATAACATTGGGTTCATTTGTATAAATCAAGTTTGTAGGGATCAAATACTCACGAATTGAATTATAAGCTGTTTCTACATTAGGTGGGAATGCCCCACTCTTCCCAATCAGTGTACCATTAAAATAAACCTCATCAGCATCGTCAATTGCACCAATTTTTAATATTAAGTTCGATTTGTGTGTTAGGTCAGAAAAAACCACGCTTTTTTTATACCAGGCATATCCATTATACCCTTGATAACCCTGATTCTCCCAACTTATCCCAACATATATCTTATCCCAACCTGAATAATTTTGATCTGGCAATCGCCAATTAAAATCATCTCCAACACTAAAACTCCATAATCCGGATAATGATTTAAAAAGCCTATATTCTTGTGCCTTCAAGCATATTGTAACCTGAAAGGAGATAATGATTATAATTATTATTTTTTTCAACATCATTTGTAAATTAAATATTTACGTTCTTTTTCAGTGTGATACTCAATAAGCCAGAACTACTTTTTATATATAAATTTCAAAGGGAAACGAAAGTGACGATAACTGCAAATCTTATCCGTTTTTAAATTATCAATAGCATATTTTACTCTTTTCTTAAGGTCATTATTATCAGAATCAACCTTTACTACTTTAACAAACCCATCTTTATCAACCCTTAAAGTAACAATTACCCTGGATTTCAGATCAGAGTCTACATATTTACTAATGTCCTCATATTTAAAAGATCTAACAACATCTTTTCTAATCTCCTTTTTCATTTTACGAAGAACTACTTCCTTGCGTTGTACATCATTTGGATTTGGATTCTTCGATGCGTATACATGACCTATTCCCGGAATAATAATTCCTGCCGCAATTAAAAATAACTTAAGTGATTTCATGATTATAAGTTTTAAGTTTTACATCTTTTTCTTTTACACTGTAAAATTAAGATGGGCTTAACACAATGCCGTCATTCTAATATCACCAGTTGTAATAAGATGTCATGAAAATGTCACCAAAAATGTATAATTAAAGTCAACTTCCTATATATCAAGTCAAAACCAACTTATATCCAATACCATGAACGGTTAATATTATTTGAGGATTATTAGGATTCTCTTCAACTTTACTTCTTAATTTCAGGATAAAATTATCGATAGTTCGTGTTGTCGGCTGAAAATCATACCCCCAAACAGAATCCAATAAACTATCACGACTCACTGTCCGGTTTTTATTTCTCCATAGATAATTAAGAATTTCGTATTCTTTCATACTCATCTTTACTTGTTTCTCCTTTACAAAAGCCACATAATTATCAAAATCCACTTTCAGTTTACCAATCTGATGTTGTATTGATTCCTTATTAATTGATTGTTCAGATGTTCGCCTTAATACTGCTTTTATTCTGGCTGATAACTCCCGAAGTGAAAAAGGTTTGGTAATGTAATCATCGGCTCCAGACTCTAAACCAATAACCTTATCCAACTCCTCTCCTTTGGCAGATAGAAAAATTATTGGTGTTGAAATATCTTTTTTCCTGGCTTCCTTACAAACATCAAAACCGGACATTTCAGGTAACATTACATCCAACAAAATTAAATTATACTGTTGAGATAATATTTTCGACAACCCTAATTTTCCATCCATGGCAGTATCGACTTCGTAACCTTCAAACTCAAGGTTATCTTTCAATCCCATAGCCATATCCAGCTCATCTTCAACAACTAATATTTTATTCATGTGTTTTATATTTTGTATCATGAAGGATAAATACAGCGATACTAAAAAGAGAGCATTTAACCTGCAACATGCATTAGAAAATCTATTACACATTAAAATTACATCAAATCAAGATTCTTCTTTATTTCATTTCAACTCCCCAGAGCGTTGCTATACCTTGTTTTACTATTTATGATTATGTTGTATTTATAATACATAAACGAGGTTAAAGCGTTTTTCATTGTAATTTATCCTTAGTCAAGATAATTTAATTTTTAAACTTTCGCTAAACGCAAATTCCCTACAAACAAATAGGCCTTAATTAAAACATGACATATTTATTTGATTTTTACTACAGGCAAGAAAACCCTGAATACAGCCCCCTCACCAATTTCACTTTCGACATCAATTTTTCCATGATGCGCCTCCACAATTTGCTTTACAATATTTAATCCCAATCCGGAACCTTTTGCATGGTGAGCTAAATTGCCATCGGTAACCCGATAAAATTGCTTGAAAATCAGTTTTTGCTCCTCACGAGAAATTCCAATACCATTATCTTTTACCTCAATCCAATTCATTTCCCCTGTATTCCCTGTCGATATTTCAACAACTTTATTCTCCTTACTATATTTAATGGCATTATCTATCAGGTTGGCCAAAACCTCTTCCACAGCCTGTCTGTCAGCCCATACGTTGGGAATATTATCTTCCAGTTTTTTTATAAACTGTACTTGCTGGTTTTCGGTTCCCAGATGGTACCTTTCCAAAATAGAATTCAGGCTTGTATTTAAGGATAAACTCTGAAAAACAAACTTACGCTTCCCACTCTCAATTTTAGAAAAATTTAGAATATTATTGACTATACCCGACAAGCGATTTGCCTCCCGAAATATGATACTATAACTCTTCTGTAATTTTTCTTCGCTACGAACACGATTTAACTGAAGGCTTTCAGCATACATACTTATTAATGATAAAGGGGTCCTGATTTCATGTGAAACATTGGACACAAAATCTGATTTTATTTTAGCCAGATGCATCTGTTTTTTCACATTCAGATAAATTAGTACAGCTCCTAAAATCAGAACCAAATCGGCAATAATCAATAAAAATACACTATTTCTACTTCGTTCACGAACCAGGCTTTGGGTGGTATTCCCTAATGGTTTTAAGTATATCGAATAATCAGGTAACTGCCAGAATACTTCATTAATATCCTCAGGCTCATATGTAGTCTCCTTATTATTTGAATACACTAATTTATTTTGTTCCTTTTGAATGACACCAATAGCCATATCACTCTGCGCTGTGGATTGTATTCGGGGAACAAGAATATCCACAATAAGTAACTCTGCTTCAATCAAAAGCATGCCAACATATTTTTGCTGATCAGAAACCTGAATAGCAAATGCAAAAATATTTTCATTTGAATTCCTGGTTAAGTCAAACACCTGAACTTTACGATAATTATTCTGTAAATAGCTAAATAACTGATCTATAACCTTTGAATTAGCATAAAGTAGTTCATTAATCTCAGTATTTTCATTTGCTGATATATTGCCAAACCTGTTATAGTCAATATATTTATCCTCACCGGTTACTTCTTTAAGTAAAAAACCTTTTATATGAGAATAGTTGTTAATGAAAGAGTTTATTAAAGAATCCTTGTTTTCTTCATCATTCTGAACATAGTTACTAACCTTTGAAACCCATTGATTGACAACATCATCAGCATACATATTTAAAGAAAAAATAACTGATTTAAGTTGTCGTTTATAGATTTCATCAAAAGCTTCCTCTTGCTGATTCAATGAATTTAATTGAAATACAGTAATTGTAACAGAGGGTAGTATAATTAATAGTAGTACTAAAATAGCAGGCTTCAGAAGTAATTGTTTCATAAAATTTATACACCATAACATTATGCAGACTTATAAAAGTAATTATAAATTGATAAAAATGGAATAATAAAGAAATTATAATATAAGTATATCTCTGTATCAATGACAACAATGACAACTTCATAAAAGTATAAAGGTTATAATTGCAGGCATAAAAAAAGAGGCTACTGAAAACAGTAACCTCTTTTACTTTAAAACCAAAAACTACTTCTGCTTATAATGAACCTTTGATAGGTCTCTAAGTCTTTGCGCACTGGTTTCGGCAGTTATATCACGTTGAGGATTACCCAACATTTCATAACCTACCATAAACTTTTTCACTGTTGCTGAACGCAACAATGGCGGATAAAAATGCATATGCAAATGCCATTCCGGATGCGATGCTCCATCGGTTGGAGCCTGATGTATACCAGCCGAATAAGGGAAAGATACTTCAAAAAGATTATCATACATCACGGTTAATTCTTTATAGGCAGCAGCAAATGACACTTTCTCTTCTTCAGTTAATTCCAATAAATTCGAAACCTGACGTTTACTTACAATCATAGCTTCAAATGGCCATACAGCCCAATAAGGAACTAATCCTACAAAATGCTCGTTTTCAAATAAAACGCGTTCTTTTTTCTCTAATTCAGCAGCTACATAGTCACTTAATAAGCTTCTTCCATTTTTGTTATAATAATCCAACATTCTTTCCTGCTCTTTTGCAGGTTCATTAGGAATTGAACTAGATGACCAAATTTGTCCGTGTGGGTGAGGATTACTACATCCCATCACACTCCCTTTATTTTCAAATATCTGAATGTAATTTACAAAATCATTTTCTCCAATAGACTTATACTCCTGCGTCCATAAGTCAACCACTTTTTTTATTTCAGAAACTTCCATTTCTGGTATGGTTAAGTCATGCCGTGGAGAAAAGCAAATAACTTTACATAACCCACTTTCACTTTTTGCTTGAAATAGTCCATCTTCAGAATCCACACCTCCATCCGGAGTATCATTTAACAGGGCAGAAAAATCATTTACAAAAACAAAGGGCTCAGTATATTTTGGGTTTTGATGACCACCAACACGCTCATTACCAGGACATAAATAACATTTAGGATCATACTCTGGCAACTTCTCTTCAGAAATTTTTTCCACCTGACCTTGCCAAGGACGCTTGGCTCTGTGTGGAGATACCAAAACCCACTCTCCTGTTAATACATTTAATCTTCTGTGAGGGTGATCCTCCATATTAAATTGCGCCATTCTTAAGTGTTTATGTAATTACAATACAATTAAAAATCAAATTAAAATTGTGAAACTGATTTGGTT
The DNA here is from genome assembly GCA_050290065.1 of Marinilabiliaceae bacterium. Classification (GTDB taxonomy): domain Bacteria; phylum Bacteroidota; class Bacteroidia; order Bacteroidales; family Marinilabiliaceae; genus Saccharicrinis. The sequence goes on along the minus strand of JBNKGY010000101.1, from coordinate 5,994 downwards.
AAAGAATCTCCATTTTTATAATACCCATTTCTTCATACAATTACTTTTAAATATTTGTTCTTTTTAAATAAAAACATTATTAATCATCTACCTTTCCATTTGATGTTAGAGATAAGATTTCATTTAAGCCTCTTGATACACAAACTTTTTCACAACATCAAACTGGTAGGTACTGGTGGGCAAATGTACAATATTTTTCATTCACTTGTAAAAAATTGAAAACATTTTTTATATTTTTTTAAGAATTTAATATCCTTATAAGACTCAAATTAAAGAAGTATGCTCATAGGGAATTTCTTTTGGTAAATCTGGAAATATTTTTCACTTCACCAGACCTTTTATTTTCTATAAATTCTGCCAGTGTTTTCCCCATTAATTTAAAATCTGTAGATATTGTAGACACACCATTTGCCACCACTTCTTTCAGTAAGGAATCATTTATTGATATGATTCCAACATCTTTCCCAATCTTTAAATTACTCTCCCAACAGCGTTTTACCAGATTTATCAACATTCTGTCGTTCGGTAATATAAAAACATCTCCTTTATTGATGGTCTTTGTTTTAATTTGGTCGTAGATTGCACTTTTAAATTTATATTCTTTACAAAACTTTTTAAATCCACTTAAAAAACCTTTAGGTTCCTTACCTCCCGGATAGGCTAGAATGAGTTTATTATATTTTGGAAATAATTTTTTCGCAGAAAGTAAGCCGTTATACATATCCTCTTCAAACGACTGATAAATTACCGGATATCCTTCTAATTCCTCTAATTTTCTATCTAATATATATACTTTATCAGAAGGTAATAATTTTATTATAGGCAAGATATTCGTAAGGTTTGCAGGCATAATAACATACGCAGAATATTTTCCAACCCTCTCCTTTATTAAAGAAGAAAATACATTGATATCAAAGTGATGAAAATAAATATCTACCTGTGTATCATCAGGTAGGTTTTCAATAAAAGCATTGTACAACTCTTCCTTAAATGAGTTTAACTCATCAAATAACAACAATACTTTTGACTCAATTCCAATATTATCACTTTCAACAAAATACCCTTTTCCAGGTACTGCACCCAAAATACCTCGTGCTTTTAATTCATTAAAAGCTAACATTACAGTATCACGGGAAAGATTATATTCATTAGCTATTTTATTGATTGAAGGTACTTTATCTCCTTTTTTCAGAACTCCTTCAGCAATTGAATTGATAACTGATTGTATAATTTGCCTATATTTTGCCTGAGAATGTTCAGAAGTAATCTTGATTATATTTCTTACCATATTAAAACCTACCAGTATATACCAGTTGCAAAAATAGAGAATAATTTTGTAAAAATATTATTTTTTTAAAGGCACAAAGTTGAGTTACTCTTTGTTTATCCTAAACTAATTCCTCAGAAAACAAAGGTTATCCTTAAAAAAACACGATTAAGAAGAACAATAGAATGAATGAGCTTATTCATAAATAATCTCTGCTAGAAAAGACTGAGTTTTCTTGCAAGAACTAAATACAAGCCATTTTTAAAAATATTTGAGCCATTGAGGCGATAACTTAAACTGCCAAACCAGTTCCTACAGTATTAAATCTATTGATCTGTTAAACAACTTTAAAACTAACATCAAGCGCCTTTTTCTTATCTCTTTTTTTATAGTTTTGTCAGCTTCAAAAGCAGAAGGATATGAGATATAAAATGCTAGTACTGGATTTAGATGATACTTTATTAAATGATGACTATCAGATATCTGAACGAAATAAGCAACGTTTGATAGAAGCCCAGAATAAAGGCGTTTATGTTGTTTTAGCATCTGGAAGACCCACTCTGGCTATGATGAATTATGCAAATGAATTGGAACTCAACAAATATGGTTCATACATTATCTCGTATAACGGTGCTATCATAACAGATATCAGAAATAACCTTGTGATTTTTGAGCAAATGCTTACTAGGGAAGAGATTCATGAATTGCATGACTTTAGTATCGATAATAAATTACATATTCTGACCTATAAAAATAACCAGATTATAAGTGAAACAGAGTCTGAATTTATTGATGTTGAAAAACAATTAACAGGTCTGTCTATTAACAAAGTAAATTGTTTCAAGTCTGAAATAGATCAATCCGCTGTAAAATGCATTTTACTGGACGAACCGGAACGACTGAAGAATTATGAACCCTTACTGAAAGAGTCAAAAAAGGACTTAAGTGTTGCCATTTCAAAACCTTTCTTTTTAGAAGTAATGCCCAAAGGTATAGATAAAGCCGCCAGTATCCAGCGCCTTGCAAAAAAACTCAACATCAAACAAGAAGAAATTATTGCCGTAGGAAATGCTGGCAACGATTTAACTATGATAGAATATGCAGGTCTTGGAATCTGGGTAGATAACGTCACCCCGGAACTAAGAAATAGAGCTAATGTTATTGTTTCATCCAACAACAATGATGGTGTTGCTGAAGTCGTGGAAAAGTATATCCTTTAATCCCGTTATAAACATTAGAAAGGATATTAATATGAGTTCGATTAATTTCTCTCGATTTCACATCAACATATAACACTGACATTCTATAAACTTAATCACCACACCTTCACTTATATGAAAGCTTATTTTATCGAAGGTTAAATATTCATGACGAATTTATAATACAATCCAGGTTAAAAAGGAATCCTCAAATGTTAATATCCATTAAGTTTGAGGGAAATAACCCTGCTTTATGATAGCTGTGAAATACTGAATAAAAGCCAAATAATATACAACCCGGTATCAATATGACTTTGAGGTACGAAATAGAAAATTTCCATCTGATTGTTTTGGATAGAAGCTTTCTCCATTGTATACCATTCTTCCTTTGGCAAAAACAAAATCTGTTCTTCCTTTAAGTTTATGATTTTTTCCTGAGGTGGTATTGGTATTAGACATTGTACAATATAGATTTCGGTCAAATGTTGGATTCCAAATCACAAGATCGGCATCTGCCCCAGCCTGCAAAACTCCTTTTTGTGGCCACAATCCCATTAATTTAGAAGGACGACCAGATACTATATCAACCAATTGAGACATTGTAATTTTCTTTTGCATTACACCAACCGTATATAGCATACTCATATAATTACGAATATAAAAATAAGCATCCGGTCTATTGTACACTAATTCTTCCTGAGGAATCTCAGAATATGAAAGATTATACAATGGAGGATTAATGAGATATCTGTGACTTTTTACTAAATACCATATTTCATTTTCACCAATGGGATTTAAACTATTTTTAGATGCCACACCTTCAATTATCCTTTGATCGTTATATCGCACTTGATTGAAATTACCTAAATTAAACCAAATCCTTAAACTAGAATAAAAGTCTCCCCCTTTTTCCAAACCATCCTGAATCAATTCCAATTCCTCCTGAAACTTAACGTTCAAAAACAATAAGGGACAACCATATTTTAAACCCTTATCTATTAGGCCGGATAGCATTTTAAAATGGTTCTTTAGCATTAAGGGATTATTAAATGATATATTGGATGCATCACTTTTCGATTGTTCTGACAGATGCAAATCACATATTACCAATAATTTATGATTGGAAGAATTTTTAAATACTTCCTTTATCACTTTTTGAGATGAATCATTCAACTGAGAAACATTTATTAAAAATGTTGAAACCCCCTCATGAATATAGCTATAATCAAAATCTTTAGATGAAAATTTAATTAAATCAGAAAAAGTTAAATGAAAACTATAATCAATAAGATTACTTTTTGATTTCTCTTTTGCCTTGTATATGTTATAAATATAGTTTTTCTCATAGCAATCTTCAATGGTATCAATCATTGTAGTTGTACCATTAAAAATTTGTGCTTGATTCAGCTTTTTTAATTCATCCTGTGTGGGAGAATCCTGAACGAGATCTAAAAAATGTCTGTTGATATCAATTGCACCTGGTAATATATACTTTCCCCTTGCATCAATAATCGGTGTATCTGAGCTTGGTTTTTCAATATTATTCCCCATTTCCAGCACTTTATTCCCACCTACAAGAATATCCTCCGCAACAACAGTTGAATTTTTAACTACAAACCCCTTTTTTATCAATAAATAATTCATTATTGTAAATTTTAGTTTGAATACTCAGATTATTCTCCCAATACGAAGTGCAGACGACTATTACCTTCAATTTACGGCAATATCCACACATTACAAAACAAATGAGAAATTACTTTCGCAGCTTAGATGTATTGTATATTTTTGCACCTTTTTAAACTCTGTACGTGCAATGTGGTGGCTCTTGGCATTAATTTCAGCGATATTTCTGGGGATATATGATGTAGTAAAAAAAGTTTCGGTAAATGGCAATGCTGTTCTTCCTGTTTTATTGGTAAGTTCAATAAGCGGAGCCATACTTTTTATACCGTTATTGATAATTTCAAAACTCAATTACATTTCCTCAGATCATCTTTTTTATATTCCTTCTGTAACCTTAGTTGAACATGCCCAATTGTTTTTAAAATCGGTTATTGTGGTTACATCCTGGATCTTTTCCTTTTTCGCATTAAAACACCTTCCTTTAACTATTGTATCACCAATCAGAGCTACCGGACCCTTATGGACACTTATTGGTGCCATCATTGTTTTCAGTGAACGGCTTAGTACCTATCAATGGATTGGAATAGCAATCACACTCACTTTTTTTTACATGTTTTCTATCGCCGGAAAAACCGAAGGCATCTCTTTTAGAAAAAATAAATGGATATTCTTTATCATTCTTGGAACTCTTTTTGGGGCTGTAAGTGGCTTATACGATAAATACCTATTGCGTGAGATCAACAGGATGGCTGTACAATGTTACTTTACCTTTTACCAGGTTGTATTATTCATTCCTATTGTATTTTTTCTTTGGTGGCCCAAACGACATAAATTATCACCATTTAAATGGCGATGGAGTATCCCATTTATTGGAATATTTCTAATAGTGGCAGATTTCTTTTATTTTTATGCTTTACATATACCAGAGAGTATGATTTCAATTGTGTCTGCACTGCGCAGAGGAAGCGTAGTTGTTGCGTTCATATTTGGAGCCTACTTGTTTAAGGAGAAAAATATAAAAACAAAAACTATATATTTAATTGGTATATTAATTGGTATTGGATTTCTTATTTTAGGAACCAGTTAAAATTGAACAAGTAGGCTACGATTAACAAACCAAACAACAGGTTAATCCGGGGCAATATCTGAATCATCATTGGCTAATAATTATCATTTTCTATAAATTACATAATGGAGAACTTGAATTTACACACAGACCTTTCAAAATACGATAATAGTTGGTATAAACCAGGTGGTTTGATTAAAAGGACACTTTGGTTCTACATTAATGTGTTGTTCTTTATTAATCCTCTGAATCCATCATCTTTATTAAAAAAATTACTCCTTAAATTATTTGGAGCAAAAATTGGTAAAGGTGTGGTAATAAAGCCCGGTGTCAATATCAAATATCCCTGGAAATTAAACATTGGAGACTATACCTGGATCGGAGAAAAAGTGTGGATTGATAATCTCGATAAAGTTTCGATTGGAAAGAATTGCTGTATTTCGCAAGAGGCGCTTCTGCTATGTGGAAATCACAATTACAAAAAATCGACTTTTGATTTAATTGTTGGACCAATTACACTGGAAGATGGTGTTTGGATTGGTGCTAAATCAATAATAACGCTTAACACTAATTGTAAATCTCACGCTGTATTATCCGTACAATCTGTTGCCTCAGGAAATATTGAAGCATATTCAATATACAAAGGAAACCCTGCGATAAAAATAAAGGATAGAGTAATGGTTTAATCAGATACTTTTCAATTAGGATTCATCCTCATCGACATTCTCAACTTAAGAAAAACTATTCTCATCTGAACTTTACTAACCTGAGTTCGATTAAAATTAGCGAGCTCAAAATTCAGTAAATGATTGATTTACAATATAAATTTTTGAGACATA
>JBNKGY010000100.1:0-13622 GCA_050290065.1 Marinilabiliaceae bacterium | reverse complement strand
TTCCTCCTTAGCTCAGCTGGTTAGAGCACCTGACTGTTAATCAGGGGGTCCTAGGTTCAAGTCCTAGAGGGGGAGCATTTTTTACATGTAATTTACTAATTACAGGAATGGGTTACATTCCTCCTTAGCTCAGCTGGTTAGAGCACCTGACTGTTAATCAGGGGGTCCTAGGTTCAAGTCCTAGAGGGGGAGCAGAAAAGAGATTCAATTTATTTTGAGTCTCTTTTTTTTGTCCCTAATTGTAGAAATCCTTTCTATGAAACAGATTTTTGATGTTTAGTAAAAAAATGAGCTATTGCAAAAAGAATCTTCGCAATAGCTCTATAGCATGTAAGGACAGTTAAAGTCCCCATTACATTTTTATCTAAATTCTGATTTATAGATTCTAAAATTAATATTTCTCAAACTCGCTCAGATTCATATCCTTTTCAATGGATACATCAAGTGTAATTCCGTTATTTTTTATTTCATCTTTTCTTTTTGGAATTGGTTCAGAGTTTCCTGATTTCTCTGTTTTGTTATCATCATGATGATTACTGAGTTTAAAGAAGGTAATTACATCCTTTAATGCTTCTGATTGATTAGCAAGCTCAACAGAAGATGCAGCTAATTCCTCAGAAGAAGATGCATTTTGCTGGGTAATCATATTGAGTTGTTGCATGGCGTCGTTTACCTGATCTGCTCCGTTTTTTTGTTCTTCACTTGAAGAAGATATTTCCTGAATTAACTGAGATGTCTTAATAATATCCGGTAATAACTCAACCAGTTGGCCACTCGAAATTTCTGTTAATTTAACACTGTTTTGACTTAATTTAATAATCTCATCTGCAGCCAGTTTACATCTTTCTGCCAGGTTTCTAACTTCACTCGCAACAACTGCAAATCCTCTACCGTGTTCTCCGCTTCTGGCGGCTTCAACAGCAGCATTTAATGCCAAAATATTTGTTTGAAAAGCGATGTCGTTAATAACCGTAATTTTTTGCGAAATATTATGAATGGATTCTAAACTATCTTTTGATGCTTGTACCAATCTTTCAACTCCTTTTACTGCTTTATTTGAAATGCTTTCTGTTATTAATGAATTTTCAGAATTTTGTGAAATATTTAATGAAATTTCCTCCATTGTAGAAGAAACCTCTTCAACAGAGGACGCTTGTTCGGAGGCACCTTCTGCCATTTGTTCAGAAGTTCCTTTTAATTGGTTACTTGCTCCGGCAATTTGTTCTGAATTTATAATGATTGTTTCAACAATATTCCGAACATTTCTGATCATATTATTATAGGCAATAGATAACTCTCCAATTTCATCGGTTGATTTATAATTTGATTTTCCTGTTAAATCTCCATTTGACATTCGATTGACTAAGTTTATTACTTTTAATATAGGATTGGTAATTCGTCTTGCTAAAAAATATGCAATAACCATGCTTATAAATAAAAATACTATGGAGTAAAACAATAAATTATAAATACTTGCTTTTATAGCGTCTAAATATGTTGATTTTGGCGTGTAAGTTATTGTAATGAGATTGTTATTTATTTTTTGAAAAACTCCAATACATTCAACACTATCAAGTTGAAAGTATTCAACACCTGTGTTATTTTTTGTTATTTTTTGATATAATTCATTGAGTGAATTATTTGCTTCTTTAAGATTGAAATTGTAAATTTTTGAAGTGTCTTCTGCTGCAATTATATCTCCATTGTTGTTTATCACAATCGTTTTAAAGGCATTGTTATCTGATGATTTCACAATGTCGGATGAAAAACCGTTAAGATTGATTGGTAAAGAAAAAACTGATAAAATTTCGTCATTTTTATCAATTATTGGAAATGTTGAAACTATAATAGGATAACCAGAGATTGGAGATTGCATTATTTTTCCAATATAAGGTTTTTTAGTTGCCATAGTTGTAACATACCACTCTATCTCCTGCGCTTCCTCTATATTGTATCCAACAGAATTACCGTTTATTCCATCAATAAATGCTTTTCCGTCAAAAGTGTAAAAAATATTTTCAAACATCGGGTTGTATAATTGAAACAGTTTTGTCAAATGGTCTGTTATTTTTGCTTTTTGATTATTATCAATATTACCCTTCTTCGCAGATATAAAGAAGTCGTATACAAATTCATTATCTGCAATACTTTGTGATAATCTATGCAAATCTTCTATTTTTTTATCTACTTGTTTGCCACGCTCCTTTGAAATTGCAGATAGTTCCTCAATCAAATTCGACTTAATAATATTTCCCGTTTTTATTGATGTTGTAACTATTTGAACTATAAGTATCAATGCTAACAATATGAGGATTGTTAAAAATAATTTTTGAGCTAATTTTAGTTTCATTTCAAATTGTTTAAAAAGTTTTTATTTTTTTGAAGTAATTATCACATTGCCATAATTGATTGTTCTTATTAACCTGAGTTCGATATAAAATTAATGGCTCAAATCGCTTATAAATATTGAGTTTTAAGGAATGTTTGCGAAAGCATAGCGGGCTATGGTAAGCAAATATGACGCAGAAAATCGGTATTTATAAGTGACATTCATAGCTTTTCAGTAAATAATCGATTTACGGCTCTAAATTTTATCACCATAGCTCGCTATGTCTCAAAAATTTATATTGTAAATCAATCATTTACTGAATTTTGAGCTCGCTAATTTTAATCGAACTCAGGTTATTAATTGCTTGAAGTAACTAGTACTTACACGAAAACTCAAGTGATGGTGCTATAATGATAACAGCATATAACTAATTTAATGCAGTACAATTATTGTCGTTATAAAAACATGAATCCTTCGTGATCTTTCTGTGATGTTTTCATTCTACTTTAGGGGAGTGATTAAATCGGAGAGATGTACAATATTAATTTTGATTCAGGTTGCATAAACAATTGAAGTATTTAAGTTGTATTACTATTAAAGGAGAATGTTATGAAACGATACATGTATATTATGGTATTTTGCCTCTATACTTTAAATAGTTGTGGGCAAAATAAAATAAAAATGAAAACCAGCTCCCAATACAGGCCTTTAACACCACAGGAAGAAAAGGTAATTCTTTATAAGGGTACAGAGCGTCCTTATACAGGAAAATATGATGATTTTTTTAAAGATGGTATTTATGTTTGTAAGCGATGCGGAAGTGAGTTGTACAAGTCTTCTGATAAGTTTAATTCGGGATGTGGCTGGCCAAGTTTTGATGATGAAATACCCGGAGCTGTAACCAGAATACCTGATGCTGATGGATTCAGAACAGAAATTACCTGTAATAATTGTGGGGCTCATCTGGGACATGTGTTTCTTAATGAGGGATTAACGCCCAAGAATACACGTCACTGTGTCAATTCTATTTCGCTGGAGTTTATTCCTGCGCGTATTGCACCTAAAGCCAAAAGTGATACAGCTTATTTTGCAGGAGGGTGCTTTTGGGGTGTGGAATATTATCTGGAACAAATACCCGGTGTTAAATCAGTGGAATCAGGATACATGGGAGGAAGTGTTGTTTCACCAACCTATCAACAGGTTTGTAGTCATAATACCGGACATGCAGAGGTTGTTCAGGTAGTTTTCAATCCTTTACAAACCAGTTTTCAGGAAATTGCCAAAATGTTCTTTGAAATTCATGATCCTACTCAGATAAACCGACAAGGGCCTGATGTTGGTGATCAATATCGATCTGAGGTTTTCTACAGGAGCGTAGAACAAAAGGAAATTACCGAAAAACTAATTCAACAATTAGAGAAAAATGGTTATAAGGTGGCAACACAAGTAACCCCTGTTGCTACATTTTGGCAAGCTGAAAATTACCATCAGGATTATTACCAGAGACATGGAAAAACTCCATACTGTCATCGACGTGTCAAACGGTTTTAGCCTGCAATAATCATACTTTCAATATTTATGGAGAATTTCTAATGACCTACCTTATACATAAAATTCAATTGACAGATAATCAGCACAATGATGTATTTATGTCTAAGGTAGGTTTATTGCTTCTCCCACAGTTGCCTCTGTTGTTTCATATCTAATAAATGAGAATTGAATTATATCGTTTTGTGATGCATTCAATGCATAATCTTCATTAATAGAGGTAATAATTCCTGTTTGGATTCCTTTAATAATACGGTATTTCTGGTAATAGGATGTCCTAATTCAGAATCAGTAACTAACCCTGAAATTTGACTATGCTGTCCTTGTACCGGCATAGTCAACGCTAATACCCGTATTGTATAGAACAATCGTAGCTTCAATATTTTTCCATTTGACTTAGTTTTGATTTAAGCCTTGTTATAATATGTTATTGGATAATCTACGTTGTAACTAAGATAATTGTTAATAAGTCGTAATGTGCAGTTTATCAGGGAAGTGAAGGGTGTTAGTAAATCTTGCTCAAATTTGTTAATATCATACATGATTACAACATAGAAAGTTATAGGCTATAAATAAATAAACTGTATATATCTGCTTGTATGGCATAGCAGGTACTATTTATTGTGTACGATTTACAGTTATTAACTTTGATTATATTTTACGTTACTGTGATTGTATCTCCAACATTATAATAATGTTACGGTTTGATGAGTTTCTTGTGACTCTTTCGTGATATTTATATAAGACCTTAGCTGTAAATAATTTTAAAACTCATTGCTATGAAAAAGTTACAGCTTATTACAATGTCAATACTTGCTACAGTATTGTTTACTCAATGTGAAGATTTTTTTGATGAAACAGGTCAAGGTAAAAATGGTCATCAGATTTACAATGGATCTTTTACCGTAAAGGTTGAAAATGTATCTACGGCGTATGATTATTTTGCTGCAGGTGCTCAATTTATTCCTGATGGACAAGAATCACCGGGTCCGGCACATCCCGGACAAACTTTTACTGTAAAATTTCATGCAGGCAAAGGTCATCGATTATCTTTTGCAAGTATGTACGGAGCTTCAAATGATTTGTTTTATGCACTTGATGATGAGGGGATTGAATTGTTTGATGGAGATACCCCAACCACGGGTGATATTACCGGTTTAATAAGTTTATGGGATGCCGGTACGGAAGTAAATCATGCACCTGCTTCGGGTGAAGATGGAGCAGAAGAGTCTAAAACCATCCAAAGCATTAGAAATACAGATAATGTAATGGATGGATATGTATATAATAATGTGGAAGATAATATTGAAGTGATGCTCGACTATGATGGAACCAGTATGTTTACTTTAACCATTAATGTACTTCCAGGTTCAAGCACACCACTTTCTCCAGTTGCTTGGGTAGTACATGGCGACATGCAAAATCCAATTTTTACAGAAGGCGAACTGGATGAAGGAAATGGTTTGGAAGATCTTGCTGAAACTGGTAATGCAGAGCCATTAAGTGAGTATTTAAAAATGCATAGTGGATATGTATCTCCTATTGCTCCTGTTGTTTGGGTAATTCATAAAAAAGGTGAAAAACCGATTTTTAAAGAAGGTAAACCCAATTATGGAAATGGATTAGAAAATCTTGCAGAATTAGGTGATCCAAGTGGTGTATATAGTTCACTGGCAGATGAAAACTATGTAGCTGGTGTGGCTAATATTCCAGATGGAGCTGTAGATCCAGGGCCATTATTCCCAGGTGATTCTTATACTTTCACAATTGATGCACATGTTGGAGAGCAATTAAGTTTGGCATGTATGTTAGGTAAATCTAACGATTTATTTTTTGCACCAAGTGATAGGGGTATTCGATTGTTTAACGGAATTACTCCTCTAGAAGGGGATGTTACAAATCAAATTATGCTTTGGGATGCCGGAACAGAAGAGAATGAGTATCCTGGTGCCGGAATTCATCAGGGTGCCGGAGGTGAAGATATTTTAGAAAATGTGATGCTGGAAAATGATGAATATATGTGGCCTGAAGTAGCTAATGTGATTAAAGTCACAATAATGGCTAATTAATTGTTGAAATTAAGTTTAAAGATCATTGTTAATTTAATGTGATTATAATTATCGGATGAATGTTGCAAGTAGCAATTATTCATCCGATATTTTTGCGTTTATTTTATTTGGGTTTCCTTGTCCCAATGCGCTTTTTCCATAAGCTTGTTAAAATTATAGGTTCTGAACATAACCATCAGATAGGCAATCATTCCTGTCCATCCGGTTTGGTGGCTGGCACCAATACCGGCACCATTATCTCCATGGAAATATTCGTAAAAGAGAATATGGTTTTTCCAGTTTTCGTCCTCCTGAAATTCTTTATACCAACCGTAAACAGGTCGGTATCCATTCTCATCAGCTAAAAATATACTTTCAAGTCGTTTAATAATTTCTTGCGCCACTTCAATCAAAGTCATCATATTGCCAGAGCCTGTGGGGCATTCAATTTTGAAATCATCCCCGTAAAATGCGTATTGTTGATACAAGGAGCGAATAATAACAGTGTTAGCAGGAAACCAAATTGGTCCACGCCAGTTTGAATTACCTCCAAACATAGTGCTATCAGATTCTCCGGGTACATATTTTACGGTAAACTCTTCCTCGTTCCATGTGAAAACATAAGGATTTTCTTCATGGTATTTTGATAAGGAGCGAATTCCGTATGGGCTTAAAAATTCATTCTCGTCAAGCATTATCTTTAAAATACCTCTGAGCTTTTTTTTATTTACAATGCCTAATAAGCGACGATTATTTTTTCCAACTTTCATTGGACTGGCAATGTTCTTTGAAAGTCTTTTTGTTCGGGTAACCATATATTGGTATTCCTCGGCTAACTCAGGTAATATTTCTAAGTGTTCTGGTTCTAAAACAGTTGAAGCACATAAAGGTAGTAAACCTACCAATGATCTAACTTTAAGTCTGGTTGCACTCCCATCCGGGAAACGAAGAACGTCGTAAAAAAACTGGTCATCTTCGTCCCACATCTCACCTTCATTTATTCCAATTTTATCCATTGCAGACGCAATTTCTAGAAAGTGGTTGTAATAGTCTACTGCTTTAGTTTTGTAATCTTTATTTCCTAAACGCACCAGCTCTAAACAAATTTCGAGCATGTTTTGCGCGTATAATGCCATCCAGGCATTGCCATCAGATTGCTCAATGTGCCCTCCGGTTGGTAGCGACTGACTTCGATCGAATACTCCAATATTATCTAATCCGAGGAATCCTCCTTGAAAAGCATTTTTTGCGGTGGGGTCTTTATGGTTAATCCACCATTGAAAATTTCTATCTAATCCTTCGAAACAAGTCTCTAAAAAATCCTTGTCCTCAGTGTTATGCATTTGTTTGATGTTTTTATATAACGTAATTACTGCATAAGCATGAACTGGAGGGTTAACATCGTTAAAACTCCATTCGTAGGCCGGTATTTGTCCATTCGGATGCTGGTAATTGTTTTGTAAAAACAAAGTCAATTGCTTTTTGGCAAAGTCGGTATCAACTATTGTAAGTGGTATAGTATGAAAAGCAGAATCCCAAACAGCATACCAGGGATATTCCCATTTATCGGGCATGCTGATGATGTCGCTGTTTTTCAGATGTTCCCAGTCGTTGTTTCGCAAAGAGTTTCTGGGACCTCCACGGTATTCATTTAGCCATTCAGAAACATCAAATTCGTAGTACTGCTTTGTCCACAGCATACCTGCTAAAGCTTGTCTGATTACTCTTTTTTCATCCTCATTAGTATTAGGCGGGTATAGACTTTCGTAAAACTCATTGGTTTCAGCCTTGCGATTCGCCATTTTTTTATCAAAGCTTTTAAAAGTATGTTTGGCTTTGGAGGTACACTTGAGCGACATTTTTAATTCAATACATTGTCCGGCAGGTATTATAACATCGTACATGGCTGCCGCTTTAGTGCCTTTATGATCCGGGTTTACTGCTTCGTGATTGTGCTCAACAATAAAATCATTAATGCCATCCTTTACATATGGAGATAAATTTGGAGAATTATATAATCTCTTATTATTGGTTTCGTTATTAGTAAACAACCAAAGAGGAGATAACTCAGTACTCAAAACATAGTCATTTAATGAGTCGTGTTTTGCTATTACAGAATTGTCATCAAGTAACTTGATGATGGGTTCAGTTGTATTAAAATTTCTCCAGGTGTTCCTAAACCATAATGTTGGTAGTAAAATAACATTCGCATCTTCAGATGAGCGATTGTGTGCCGAAATTTTAATTAAAATATTTTCAGGATCTTTTTTAGCATACTCAACATAAACATCCAGGTAGTTATTCTCCTTAAATAACTCTGTATCCAGCAACTCATATTCGAAATCGTTTTTTGTTCTGGCTCCATTTACATCTACTAAATCCAAATAAGGATATTCATTTAGTGGATATTTGTAAAGGTATTTCATGTAGGAATGTGTAGGACTGGAATCCAGATAGAAATAATATTCCTTCACGTCTTCACCATGATTCCCTTTAGGGCCTGATAATCCAAATAATCTTTCCTTAATAATAGGATCCTTCTTGTTCCATAAGGCGAGCGCAAAGCATAAGTATTGATTGTCATCACTGATGCCGGCTATGCCATCCTCACCATATCTATATACTCTGGAACGTGATTGGTCATGTGAAAATGAAATCCATGGATTAGGGTGTGAACCATCATCCTCTCTAACAGTACCCCACTGTCTCTCACTTAAATAGGGACCCCACTTTTTCCATGGAATATTGTTTTTAGAACAATCTTCTAATCGCTTTCTTTCACTATTCATTATCAAAAATATTAGATGTTGTTCAGGTAGTATGGTTAAAAATAAATACTCAATAAACTAATAACGAATTTTATAATATTAGGTTTGGAAAATACGATATAAATACTCAATTAAGCAAATTATTGTTGAGGATTAACATATTTTATAAAGTGGATACTATTGCCAGTATTTAATTTTCGTTATTTTAAAAAAAAACAGGTGTAGTGTTTAATTGTATTTCTTGCCTATAAATCAATATGTAAATTAGTAAATTTTTTACTATTGTGGTAAATATTATAAGCCAACACACTCCACATTACTTTCGCCTGAAAATGCGTCCACCCCTTCCAGTTACAACGGTGTATGTTAAAAACGCGCTTTAAATGTGAGATGTTTGCTTCGATCCCACTTCGCCACTTTTTCAATCTGGATTCCATATTCTTACTGCCCGTTACATTCTGCATGCTGCCCACTATTTTGTTGAATACCTCATTGATCATCCCTTTTTCGACCGAATGTCGTATAATTTCTTTGCTCGCAAACCCTCCGTCCACGGCAGTATCACGAGGTATTTTTCTGTAATTTTCGATTACCCTGTCGAGCGTAGGAGCATATAGTTTCGTGTATTCAGGGTTGCCCCTTTCAAAATAACAGTCCAAAATAAGGTTACTCCTACCAGATGTGAGGTTTATTTTGTGTCCGAACACAATATCACGGCTTCCTTTCACTATTATATCGGTGTGGCGTTCGAATATTGAAAATATCTTTTAGCCACTCAATACTTTTTCGCCTTTTATCTCTTTTCTATATGAAATATCGTATACCTGTTTCATTACAGGGAAAAGGTCTTCTAGCATGTAAATGATGGCCATGGCCTGAATGTTATCGCAAATGTCTTTTTTTTATCACATTGGATACTTGATTAATATTCTTGGTGAATGTTTGCAATTGCTTTATGAATAATTTCTGTTTTTTATCTTTGACAGCAGTGTTATTTATTTTGAAATATGTTTTTTTCGCCCCTTTGGTATAATCGCGGTATGACAATCCTTTTACTTCTTCACTGAGCTTCTTTAGGTGATCGTTGCTTTTTCTTATACAATCCCATATCAGTGAATTGTTGGTGGGGTGGTGAATGTCGGTTTCGATAGTTGTCGTATCCTGCCTTACCTTTTTTATATCCTCCAGCCCCTCATTTATCGCTATTTTGTTCGATACTCGGAGTGTCCTTCCTTCCAAATTGGTTTGATACAGATGTGCCTGATATATCTTCGCCAAGAGTAGAAATCAAATGAGGATGCTGTTCTAATATGCTGTCTATCAGCCCTAATTCAAGGTCTTTTCCCCAATTGGGTTGCTCAAAGCGTATCTTGAAATCTTCGAAAAGTTGCATTTTTGTTTTAAATATAATAATAGTAAAATTAAAACAACTCACGATAAGAATCTGATTTACTACTATTTAATATTTATAGACAGACTCTAATTAGTGGTTACGAATACAAAACAACTATAACTGAGAGTAAAAAAAAATTTGGACAGAACAATAGCTAATTTAAGGCCTAACATTATAAACTATCAAATGTATACTAAATTGATCCTAAGGCTATTCAATAATTCCATCCTTAATATGAATAATCCTGTTTGTCTTCTCTGCAATATCATGTTCATGTGTAATAATAATTACAGTAATCCCTTCATTGTTAATTTCTTTTAGCAATTCCATTATTTCCAGAGTAGTAACTGAATCAAGTTGACCAGTAGGTTCATCTGCCAAGATAACTTGCGGATTACAAATTAAGGCTCTCGCTATCGCAACCCTTTGACGCTGACCACCGGATAGCTCAGAAGGTAAATGATGTGCCCAAGCATTTAGTCCAACTTTTTCAAGATATTTAAGTGCTACATGATTTCGTTTTCTTTTAGAAATCTTTTGGTAATACAAGGGGAGGGCAACATTCTCTATGGCATTTTTATAGGGTATTAAACTGGCATCTTGAAAAACAAAACCCAATTTCCGATTTCGATAAAAGGCTTCTTCTTTTTCGCTAAGGTGATTAATGTTAATGCCGTCTAAATGATATTCTCCACTATCATATTTATCTAATATGCCCAAAATATTTAACAAAGTGGACTTACCTGATCCGGAAGCTCCCATGACGGAAACCATTTCCCCTTTATCAACCACAAGGTCTATCCCTTTTAAAACATGTAAATCTGTTTTACCTGAATGATAACTCTTGTGAATACCTTTAAGTGCAATCATTCTTTAATTTTCTAGTGAAATAGGAATTCCTGTATAAAAATCTAATATCTTCATTTTAAAAACATATTCATATTTTGACTGGAGGTACTCAGACGCAACTTTAGTAAGTCGTGTTTTTACTGTACCGTAATCATAAATGGATATAATTCCCGCTTTTAATTTCTCACTTGCATGATAATAAGAAAGTTCTGTGGCATCTAATAGTTTTTTCATGGAAATCATCTGTTCTTTCGCAGATATAAAATCATAATACCCTTTTTGTACATTCTGATACAATTTCTGTTGGGTAATTTGAATATTTGTTACCGCTTTTGACCTATTTATTTTTGCAATGTTAACAGCGTTTCGAATACTAAAACGGTTGAAAATTGGAATATTCAGACGAAGACCTAAATACATATTCACATTATCATTAATTTGATTGAAATATGGATATTTAATGGATTCCCTAGCTGTATTAAAAAGATTACTACTGCTAGAATAGTTTGTGCCACCATATGTTTCAAATGAAAGAGAAGGGTATTTACTCCCTTGTATATACTTAATGTTGCTCTCTGCACCTTGTAGACGATATTGTGCCCCTTTTATCTCTGGCATTACTGCTAATGCTACACTGTAATAATCATCAATCGATTTATTACTTATTGGTATAACCTGAAAATTCTGGGGCTTTTCAACATCAAAACCTTCTGAGCTTTTTATATCTAACAATTGAATTAGATCAATCAGTTTTGATCGATAACCATTTTTAGCAACAACCAGGTTTAATGAATCCTGTGCCATTTGTGTTAAAAAGTCCAATAAATAAGATTCTGTTTTAACACCAGATTTTACTAATTCTTTGGCTATGGTAACCTGACCCAATGTCTGAACAATCTGTACAGAATCATTTTTAATCAATTCGTCAAAATAAAGCAATTCCAAAAAAACAGATGTAATATTTAAACTTAAATCGTTTTTAGCTTCTTTAATATTCATTAAAACTGCTTTTAAAGAATAATCCTGTACTTTCACATTGCTCTTACGTTTAAAACCTTGGAAAATATCAACACTCGCATTTACCGAAACATCTCCAAGATGCCTATTACTGTTTGAAGAATTCCCTGTGTAAAGATTTTTCGTTTTATCTATACAATACCTTTGACTTGCACCTCCATTTAATTCTGGCAGGTATGCGTTTTTAGCGGTGTTTAATTTAGTTAGGGCAATATTGGCATCGTAACCTAGTTGCTTAATTTGTAAATTGTTTTCTTTGGCATAAGCAATGCATTTTTCTAGTGACCATTTATTGTTTTGGGCTAAGCCAATATTACAAAATACCAGCCATAATAAGGCAATAGCCACATTTAGTTTGTTCATATAGTTCTAAGTTGTTTTTATGACTAGATACGAAAGTGTAATCGATGTTCACACTTCCTAAATCATACTTGAGAAGACGTTACTTGATTAGTATCATCAATAATTCTAATTCCTTTCTCATTTAATACTGTAATGACATTATCCATATTTTCAGGAACGAACCCGACTGCTGCTTTTCTCATTTTAATATGTATAAAAATCACTTCAGGATTTGCCTTCTTATTTATCCCTGTTGGGAAATGATATTTGAATTTTCCTGTTCCCCAAAAATTTCGGTCTTTATCAATATCTTTATTCCAAACTTGTATTTTTACATAGTCTATATTTGAAAGGTCAATCGTATTTTTTAAATACATTCCCACGAACATTCTCAAAATTAAAAAGCCTATTATCAATCCGACTACAGTTCCTGTAAGTTGAAAAATATCTCCTCTTGAAAATATAAAAGAAAAAGTAGTTGAGGAGGTGAAAATAATCAAGAATGGTATAAATAACCCGTTCTTAAACATCATTTTCATATCATCTATTTTCAGTTTTGAATCTTTATATATCATTGGTTATTTTTCCTAAAGCATAATAAAAATTTGCTGTTTTATAACACATAATTTGAAAAGAATTGGCCGAGTAAATAAATTGAACCAATTGGAATTACTAATGCTCCAATTGCCTTTCCCCAATTAATTTTATAAAAGTACTTTGTGATGGGAATTATCATTATGTAATATCCAAATCCTGTAATGTTTAAAATCAAGCTTATATTTCGCATAGTTTGGTTTGTTTCAAATATTCTGGAAATATGGCTCTGAGTTAATTCTAAATCTTTTACCATAAAAATGAGAATCAATAAAACTATTGTAGAAAACGCATGGAATAAACCTGTGAGCTTAAGAAATTCTCTAAATTGACCTTTTCCATTGAAAAGAATAGCAAACATGTGAAATAGAAATGAGGAAATCAACCAAATAGCAAATGTCATTGCAATCACAACAAAACATGTAATATTCATAAAGATTGAGTAGACGGAATCGAGTTGGTCTGAAAAAATCTTACTATTTAGCGTATTTGAAAACTCAGCTAATAAAAGACCGTAAATTAAGATTAAACTAATTACCCAAAATTGTGGGATGTTTTCAATTTTGAAAATATTTTTTTTCATACTCATAATATTGTCATACTTACATAGACCTCAATATAGGCTGATATCAGTATTATTAGTAAAACAACGAATGTGTTATAACCTAAAAATTTAATGAATTTTATATTTGGTATAGCCTTGTCTCTCATAAAATCAATAATCATTTTAGAAA
>JBNKGY010000099.1:0-13850 GCA_050290065.1 Marinilabiliaceae bacterium | reverse complement strand
ATGCTAGAGGTTGCAGTTGCCATGCCTGACCATTAAATACGAATGGCTTTTCAGATATTGGTTCTGCTTTGAACTGACATTTCCATTCACTAATTGTATTTCCATCGTATAAAAATTGGTTGTGTAATTCCTCCTTGAATTTTCCAGGTACAATTATTTCGTTTGACTTACCTATAACTTTAATATGCACTATTTCATTTGCCTGACTATTATCCGGACCCTGAATTTTTAAGTTATTGAATGTTAAAGTGTTGTTGTTTAGTACCAAAGGATAAGTTACCCCAATCTTAACTCTTCTTTCCTCCTTTGGCGTGCAAGGAAAGATGGTAGCAGTCAATCTATTCCCTTCTTGCCAGTGAAGAACAACAGGGTCTCTTCTTTCTCGGCCAACTATAGTTTTGTATGCTGTGCTTGCTTTTTTTCGGGTTGTGAGTCGTGATTTTTCTTCTTTCCCATCAATCCATAAAGATAAGGAAGTTGCCACAGCTCCTTCAGGTAATTGAAATGTTAACAAGGCCTCTTGTTGGTTATTTTCCCATTGATTGCTATTCTCAATCCAAATGGTTTTTTCAGTATAGGCCATTCTGTATTCAGGATAAATTCGGGCGTCAGTAAGTTCCTTGCTTATCCTTAAATCTTTACCCGACCAGAGTTTTTCATAAGCATAATGTCGTGTGTTTGCGCAGGCAGATAGTACCTTAACTTGTTCAATATTTGAAAGGGGAATCCTATCGGTAAATAAAGAAGCAAAAGCAACTAACGGATCGTGTTGTTTAATTTCAGAGAATGATGAGGTGTTAAAATTAAAGCTCCACCAATTGTTTTCAAAATCCTCAAATAATAAGTCACGGCCCACAATACGCTTTGTCCAATAGGGCGAGGTACAGTTTTGAGCATAGTTAACCCATTCCGGAAAAATACTTTTTTCGTTAAGTAAAAGGTCTTTTTGAGCGTTGTTAATTTGTTGGGTGTGGTAATTAAATAGAATTGAATAACATATTGTGAATATAATTCCGGCAGTAAACCCACCTAAAACCATATTTGAATTTGCATTAATACATTTTTTACTCATTGAGCAATGAATAGAAACAATACAAAGAATAAATGGTACTAAAAGATGAACAGATAATCCAAGCAAGATCATTCCGATTATGGCGAAGGGGAAAAAGTGCATTAATACGATAGTATAATATAAGTATATAACAATACCCAGGCCATGAATAAATGATGCTGTTTTAGTCAGAGTAGGATGAATAGGATCTTTGAAACTAATGAGAATAAAAGCTGCGATTACTAAAATTAAAATAAGTTGTAACCATACTGGTGTTAGCGCAAATACATGAATATCTTTATTTAGCGTAAAGCAACTTACAAATAATAAGGATAAAACAATGTGCCGGTTAATCCTTGGGATTTTAGGTTTAAAAATAGTAGCACCTTTAGGTCTGTCCCCAAAAGATAAGATGAGATATAAAATAGCAATTAAATAATTGATCATAGCAGATCCTTCAAACGCCTCTCTTGTTTGTGGAACAAAATGATAAATTGTCATCGAAACAGGTATCAGACATATACCTATAATCTGGATAATGGATAGTTTTGTCTTCATAATTTATTATTTAAAGTACTTTGAAAAACAAAGTATAAGTTCAAAAAAAATAGTCTTTACGTCATTGTTATCATCAATAAAGACTATGAGATATTTTGTATTAAGTCATTTAGTCCATCAATATGTTTTTTAAAAGATAAGCGACCTAATTCTGTTGCTTTATAATTAGTCTTTGGTTTTCTACCTACGAACCTTTTTTCAACTTCAATTAATTCATTTTTTTCCAAGGCTTTCAAATGACTAGCTAAATTTCCATCAGAGGCTTTTAAATGCTCTTTAAGAGTATTGAAGTCAACTTTGTCATTCACCATTAGAATTGCCATGATGCCCAAACGTAAGCGACTTTCAAATACTTTACTTAAATTGTCAATGATGTTTTTCATTTAGCCTAAATTACCTATCTACGTTCGTATTTAACATACATTACAGTACCGTATACAATATGCAATACACCAAAACCCAACAGCCAAAAAATAATTCCATATCCAATAAAGCAACTGCTAACCAGGCCGAGTATAATTTCGGAAACCCCTAAATATTTGATTTCATTTCTTGTATACCTGCTAGCATTCAGTAAGGCCAAACCATAAAAAATTAAGGTACAAGATGCTAGAAGATATATTGCACCATGGTATATTAATGCAATACAAAAAAGCCCCCCGGTAATCAAAGGGATAAATAAATTAATCAAAAAGTATTTTGTAGAAGGTTCCCATATTTTGATACCTTTTTTTCTACTGTTAATTACGGTGAAAAAGAAAGCTAAAGCAATGGCAAGTACTAAGGTAATTAATGATATGTTAGAGACCATTACAAAAGCCGGATCCCAAATACTTAAAGATAAAAAATAGTCAGTTGTGGCTTTCACTGATGAAAATGATTGGTTTCCAAGATACCACCAGATATATGTGCCGCTAATTAAGGCAATGATCCCGGCTGATACGCCTGATAAGCCGCTCAGGGATAAGCAACGGCTGGAACGTTCCATTAAGGAACGTATTTCAGATAAGTTTTTTAATTGCTCTTTTGTATCCATATTAAAAGTACTTTGAAAAACAAAGTAAATAATTACTTTCCTAAATTCCAATTATTCATGATTATTTTTTGAAAAATGAGTGATTTATAGTTCCTTAATTATGCAATCTGTTTTAACTTTATTAAAAATATCTTACTGTTATGCGAATAGAAAATGATATAAAACTTGGATTTAAAGATGTAATGTTCAGGCCCAAAAGATCAACTTTGTCAAGTCGTTCACAAGTTACCTTGGAACGTTCATTTAAGTGTTTACATAGTGATTACACATGGACAGGTATCCCAATTATGGCTTCAAACATGGATGCAGTTGGAACCTTTGAGATGGCTTTGGCACTTTTTGAACAAAGGCTTTTTACAACAATTCATAAACATTACTCCATTGATGAATGGCGGGTTTTTTTACAAAAAGCTCCTGAAGGAATTGAACATTATTTGGCTGTCAGTACAGGAACAAGTGAGGACGATTTACTTAAACTGAGTACAATTATAAAACAAAATCCAATTTTAAAATTTGTATGTATTGATGTAGCTAATGGTTACTCAGAACATTTTGTGCATTTCGTTAAAAAGGCTCGTGAAATATTTCCAGATATAGTTATTTTGGCAGGAAATGTGGTTACCGGTGAAATGGTGGAGGAACTTTTAATAGCGGGTGCAGATATTATTAAAGTTGGTATTGGATCAGGTTCTGTTTGTACAACCCGGGTAAAAACTGGCGTTGGATATCCGCAATTGTCGGCAATTATTGAATGTGCAGATGCTGCCCATGGGTTAGGTGGTTTGATAATAAGTGATGGGGGGTGTTCTATTCCCGGTGATGTTTCAAAAGCTTTTGGTGCTGGAGCTGATTTTGTAATGTTGGGAGGTATGTTTGCAGGTCATGATGAAAGTGGGGGAGAAACGATTGAACGAGATGGGGAGAAGTATAAACAATTTTATGGAATGAGTTCCAGAACTGCTATGGAAAAACACGTAGGCGGTGTGGCTGACTATAGGGCAAGTGAAGGTAAAACCGTTGAAGTACCGTATCAAGGAACTGTTGTGTCAACTTTACAGGATATACTTGGAGGTGTGCGTAGCACATGTACCTATGTGGGAGCTCAAAAACTTAAGGAACTTTCAAAGCGTACTACCTTTATTCGTGTTGCAGAGCAGGAGAATAGATTGTATACTAAATAGTTATAGTGATTGTTGTTCAAGGTGTAGGATACAAGGAATATTCATTCAGATATTGTGTATGTTTTAAAATCAAATAAATTGCAATTAACATCATAATAGATGTAACCATTTCATTTTTTATACGTATAAATGTATATCTGTTGACTGATTTGTGTAAGATGTATATAATCAGGTACTTCTAGTAACGGTGAGTATTGCCGGTTGTGTATTAGTGATTGTTGGATATTAGATAATTTTGAGGCTATGAAAAAGGTATTGGTTTTAACCGATTTTTCTAATACGGCCAGAAACGCTGCACTCTACGCATTAAAAATGTTTGCTGAAGAAAATGTAAATTTCACTTTGCTTAATGCATATGATTTAGAATTTAGTGGAAGTCCGTATGTAATGCAGGTTAAAGAAGAAATGGCATTTGAAAGTGAAAAGGGATTAAAGCAAGAGTTGTCAATTCTTAAACGCGTTTTTCCAGAGGCTGTAATTAGTGCTATTTCCAGATTTGGATCTTTAATTGATGTTGTTCATGAGCGTATTCATGAAAATCATCCTGATTTAATTGTGTTAGGTTGTAGAGGTGAATCTGCTTTAGAAAACTTTTTATTGGGTTCTAACGCATATGAGGTGATTAAAAGCATAAAGGCACCCATATTAGTTGTACCTAAGAGCGCACAGTTTAAAAAACCAGAAAGAATTGTTTTTGCAACAGATTTAAAAGATGTTAATAAAGACGAAATCATGACCCCTATCAGGGATATAGTTGATCGTTATCGTTCTGCGTTGATGTTCGTCAACGTTCTTGATGATGAATATGTAAATCGTTTAGATGCGGAAAGTAAGATAGAAGGGCATTTCCCAAATGTTAATGTCACTTTTAACTTTATAGATGGTGAAGATGTTAGTAAGAGCATTAACAAATTCATGGAAGATAATGATGCGGAAATAGTTGCTTTGGTTCGTCACGACATTGGATTTTTTGATCGGATATTCCATCCAAGTGTAACCAAACAAATGGTTTTACACCCAGAGCATCCCATGTTAATATTGCATGATAAGTTGGAAACTTGAGATTTAAAAAAATAGAGGGTGACTGAATATCGGTCACCCTCTTGATTTTTTCAATATTTGTTTGGTTGTAGGTATTCTATATCATCATCTTCAATAAATTTCTAACAGCATCAACAGACTCAACTTTATATGCTGCTTTAGTATGTTTCATACCTACTTTAATTGTAATGGATTTTTCAGGTAATTCTCTAAACATGAATTCATCAGTCCAGTCATCCCCAATTGCCATAATAAAATCAAATGGTTGGTTGTTTAGGAATTTTAAAGCAGCCACCCCTTTGTTAATACCACCGCTTTTCACTTCAATCACTTTGTTTCCTTCCATTATTTCAAGCTGGTGATTTGAGAGGTGAGTGTTTAGTTCATCTTTTAACTCATTCGCACGAAGATCTCCTTGATCTGGTTCTGCTTTTCGAAAATGCCATACAAGGGAGTAGTTCTTTTCCTCAATAAAACTTCCGGGAGTTCTGTCTACAAAATGTTCCATCACAGGTCTAACATTGGGCATCCAGTTATTATTAATTGTAGTTAGCATTTCCCAATCACCACCTACCTTTTTCAGCCACACTCCATGTTCACAAATTAAGTTTACTTTATGTCCGTTAAACCATTTTTCAAGCGTGTAACGGTCTCTTCCGCTTATAATGGTAATCGTATTGTGCTTATCTGAAGTCAGACTTTTGATAATAGTATGTAATTCCTCGTCTGGTTTTGCATCCTGAGGATTCTTTTTAAAGTGAGCCAAAGTTCCATCGTAATCAAGAAAAATAGCCCTCTTTTTAGAATTTTTATATTTATCAGCAAGTGTTGAGGATAATTGCTTTGTAATTCTTTTAGCCAGAAAATCACTTTGTATACTTTCAGCCTTTTTAAGAGATTTAACAAAGTCTTCAGCCCATTTATAAACGGTATATCTTTGTATTCGTTCTTTCATGTAGGCCATTCTGGATTTTTGTTCTTCCAATGGCATGGTTAAGGCTTTATGTATGTTATCGGCCATATCATTGTCATCAACCGGATTAATAATTAAAGCTTCACCCATTTCTTTTGCAACACCGGCCATCTCACTAAGGATAAGTACACCAGTGTTGTTGATTCTGGAGGCAACATACTCTTTTGCTACCAGATTCATACCATCTCTTACAGGAGTTATTAAGGCTACATCACAAGAACTGTATAATTCAATGAGGTTGTTAAAAGGTAGAGAACGATAGAAGTACCAGATTGGAGTGTAGTTTATACTTCCATAAGCTCCATTTATCTGACCAACTAATTCATCTACCTCTTTTTTCAATAGTTGATAATGATCAACCTGGCCACGAGATGGAACAGCAAGCATGATAAGGGTTACTTTTTGTCTGAAATCCGGATATTTTTCCAGAAATTTGGCAAAAGCTCTTAGTCGGTTTGGTATTCCCTTCGTGTAGTCTAAACGATCTATTGAAAGAATTAATTTTCGTTCAGGAGAATCCAAAAAATATTTTTCTAACTCTTTGTGAAGTTCTGACATTTCTTTTACAGGCTTCAGATTTATCTGCTGAGCTGATTCATAAAACTTTTCATAATCAATACCCATTGGGAATGAATCCGCAATAATAATTCTGCCGTCCAAATGAATTTGATTAAATGATATTTCATAACCAAACAGTCTTCTTACACAGCTGAAAAAATGTCGTTCGTAATCATAAGTATGAAATCCAATTAAATCAGCTCCAAGCATGCCTTTAATGATTTCATTTCTCCAGGGTAATATTCTAAACACCTCGTATGAAGGGAAAGGTATATGTAAAAAGAAACCTACTGTTACATTCGGTTTTTTGGACTTGATCATTTCAGGCACTAAAAGTAATTGATAGTCGTGTACCCATATTGAATCTCCATCTTCAATTGTTTCAATAGCTGCATCTGCAAATTTTTGATTCACAGCTTTGTAGGTTTCCCAATCCGCCACATTGAAATCAGCATACTGAGTGAAATAATGAAATAATGGCCAAATGGTTCGGTTACTAAAACCTTCATAAAATAAATGAATTTCCTCTGAATTTAGATGAACTGATGCGCACTTTTCCTTTTTAAGTTTATCATCGATCAACTTCATCTTCCTGTCATCTGTTTTATCGCTATCTATTCCCGACCATCCAATCCATGTGCCACCATATTCTTTATAAATAGATTTCATACCAGTGGCTAACCCACCAACACTAGGCTCAAGAGTTGTTTCGTCTCCTTCATCTTTAATGCTAAAGGGCAATCTATTAGAAATAATGTGAATTTTTTGCATAGATAAAACGTTTTTTATTTGAATTTTAGAGATATTACTACTTTTTTTGGATGTTTACAACAAAACTAACCAATAAATTTAAATATATGGTAAATCTGAATTACGGGATTATCGGAAATTGTAAGTCTGCAGCTTTGATTTCCGAAAAGGGGAGTATCGATTGGTTATGTTTACCCAAGTTTGATGCACCATCGGTGTTTGCAAGGTTATTGGATAAGGACAAGGGCGGTTTTTTATCTGTTGAACCTGAAAAACTATTGTCTATTGGACAGGAATACATTGAAAGAACAAATATGTTGTGTACCAGATATGTTTGTGAAGATGGTGTTTTTGAGATTATAGATTTTATGCCGAGGTACAAAAATGGTAAAGGTAATGCATATGCACCACCTGATATTACAAGGGTTTTTAATAAAGTTAGTGGTGCACCTAGCTTTAGAGTTAAGTACGAACCGAAACTGGAGTATGGTATACATAATACCGAAGTCTCAGCACATAAAAAATTTATAAAATCTGTTACTAAAAGAGGCGTTTATGATTCATTGTATTTGTATTCGGATTTTGAATTTGAAGATATCCTGAATAATGAAGTGATATCGTTAACGTCTAGTAAGTTTATTTTGGTGAGTTATAACCAGAAAATTTTAGAGCAAGACATTAACAGGGTTAAGCTTAAAATGGAGCGTACAAAGGTTTATTGGTTAAACTGGTCCGAAAGAACAACTACTTTTAGTAAGTATAATGAAGAGATTAATCGTAGTGCACTTACACTTAAGTTACTGAGTTACCAAAAGACAGGTGCGGTGTTGGCTGCATTAACCACATCATTGCCGGAGACTATAGGTGAAGTACGAAATTGGGATTATCGATTTTGTTGGATCAGAGATGGTTCAATGGTGGTTAAAATCCTTAATATGTTAGGACATGGTAGCGTTGCGAAAAATTATTTGAATTTTATCATTAATGTTCTTCCTGAGAAAGATGAGAAAATGCAAATCATGTATGGTATTAGCGGAGAAAAACGGCTTTCGGAATATGAGTTGCCACATTTGGCAGGATTTGGTGATTCAAAGCCTGTAAGAGTGGGTAATGCCGCATACAAACAAAAACAGAATGATATATATGGTATATTAATGGATGCCATTTATCAAAATTTTAAGCTGTATTCTGCATCTCTTGATTATAGTGAAGATTTATGGACTGTTGTTAGGAATGTGGTTAAAATGGTAGAGCGAAACTGGCAAAAACCAGATAAAGGGATTTGGGAAATACGAAACGAAAGTAAACATTTTACCTTCAGTAAAGTATTATGTTGGGTTGCCATTGACAGAGCGCATAAAATCGCAAAGCTTTTAAATCAGGACGATTATACCAAAAAATGGAAAAAACTCGAGGATAAGATACGTGATGATATTAAGGCTAAAGCCTGGTCAGAGAAAAAGCAATCCTATACCCAGGCTTATGGAAGCGAGCATTTAGATGCTTCTGTATTGCTGATGGAGAGTTACGGTTTTATTAAAGCAAGTGACGAAAGATATAAGTCTACTGTGTACGCTACTCAAAAAGAACTGGAGCATAATGGATTAATGTACAGATATATTAATCAGGATGACTTTGGATTACCAAAATCAGCTTTTACTATTTGCTCATTTTGGTTAGTAAATGCATTGTATAAGATAGGAGAAAAGAAAGCTGCAGTCGAACGTTTTGAAAGACTTCTGGTTTATAGCAATCACTTGGGTTTATTTAGTGAAGATTTAGATTTTCAAACGAAACA
The DNA here is from genome assembly GCA_050290065.1 of Marinilabiliaceae bacterium. GTDB lineage: Bacteria > Bacteroidota > Bacteroidia > Bacteroidales > Marinilabiliaceae > Saccharicrinis. The sequence goes on along the minus strand of JBNKGY010000099.1, from coordinate 4,904 downwards.
GCAATTAGGCAACTTTCCTCAGGCTTATTCGCATTTGGCATTAATTGAAACTGCTATTAATATTTCAGAAGGAGAAATAACAGCAGAAGAAAGAGTATTAGATGCCTTAAGATAACTGACAATTACAAACAAAAAAAGGAGCGGTTTGCTCCTTTTTTTGTTTTGATCATTTATTTTATTGAAACGTTTTTTAGTGTTTCTACAAGAAATTTCCAGAATTTTTCAACAGACTCGATATTTACTTTTTCATCCGGAGAATGTGGAAATCGAATGGTTGGACCAAAAGAAATCATATCCCAGTTAGGATATACAGCACCCAGAATTCCACATTCCAATCCTGCATGTATTCCTTTAATTTCCGGGATTTTACCAAATGAATCCTTATATACCTTTTTCATGACATGAAGAATTTCAGAATCAGGATTTGGCTTCCAGCCAGGGTATTGTCCATCAAAAACAATTTTGGCACCTGCTAATCGGAATATACTTTCTAATGTTGACTCAATATCATCTTTGGCAGTGTCTACAGAACTACGTATGAGACACATAACATTAACTTCGTTATTTTCTGATTTTACAATGGCCAGGTTTAATGATGTTTCAACCAATCCAGGCATACTGTCACTCATGCGGATAACACCATTAGGACATGCTTGAATCGCATTAATCAAATCGTCTTGTGTAATCTCATCCATTAAGGAATTAGGCATGTCACATTTTTCTGCTATTAATTTCAATGAGGGTTCTGTAACAGCAAGCTCATTTTTATATATAGTAGCAAATTCTTCAACTGCCTCAGTAAATTCTATTACGTTGTTAGCCGGAACAGTTACTATAGCAAATGCTTCACGAGGAATTGCATTGCGTAAACTTCCTCCATCAATTGAGGAAAGACGAACTCCATAGGTGGCAATAACTTCTTTGAGTAATCTGAAAATGAGTTTATTGGCATTTCCTCTCCCTAAAACAATGTCCAATCCGGAATGTCCTCCTTTCAGTCCTGTAAGTGATATTTTAAAAGCAACGCTGTTTGTGTCAGGCTGTACTTCGGTATATTGAAATGTAACATTGGCATTGGACCCTCCAGCACATCCAACATATAGTTCACCTTCATCTTCTGAATCCATATTAATCAGGATATCAGCATCTATTACTCCAGCTTCTAAACCAAATGCTCCGGTCATGCCAGTTTCTTCATCTATTGTAAACAATGCTTCAATTGGTCCGTGTTCAATGTCAGTAGATTGCAGAATGCCTAAAGCAGCGGCAACACCAATGCCATTATCCGCACCTAATGTGGTTCCATTGGCTTTAACCCAACCATCTTCAATATAAGTTTCAATTGGATCTGTCTCAAAATTGTGTTTTTTATCGCTGTTTTTTTGAGGAACCATATCAACGTGACCTTGAAGGACAACCGTTTTTCTATTCTCCATGCCGGGAGTGGCTGGTTTTTTAATAATTACATTCCCAATCTGGTCAACAACAGTTTCTAACCCAAGATTTTCGCCAAATTGTTTAACAAAGTCAGCTGCCTTTTTTTCTTTTTTACTTGGACGAGGAATTTGTGTTAAGGAATAAAAATTTTCCCACAATGCTGTAGGAACCAAATTCTTAATATCACTATTCATTTTGAAATATGTTTTAGTTTTCAGGACAATAAATGTAATCAATCCAAATACAATAATATCTGATAATTGTTATATTTTGAAAAACGCTGTAAGTGAATCAAAATTCCAGGCGGATCAATTGATTCAACCCGGATTGTAAATTAGAGTTTTTAATGTATATGGCAGGATTAATAAAGGGAAGCAATCGCTTAAAACCTGAGCAATCAAAACTTTAATTCGATAGCTCAGGTAATGATATAATGTATAATTTTAAGGTATGTAGTGCTAGTAAGAAGACTCTGTCTTTTCTTGCAAAGAATATTAAGTTGTTCTATATGATACCTTAAATATGATTTCTGATGAGGTAATTTCAACGTTTTTTTCGAGCTCAGCTTACTTGTCCGGTTTCTTTATTTATAAACACAAAACTCGAATAGAATTCTGTATAAAATTATTCTTTGTTAGATATTGAAATTAAAGCTCCTGTAACAGGACAAATCTTAATAATGATATCTTCTTTTTCAATAATTGAAGCAGGGAGTGATACAACCTGACCATATTGACCCAGTTCAATCGTTTGGCTTTTGAGCTTATTGTTTCTATCGTAGATGCTCACATCTGCTAAAGCAGGAATAGAATAATACAAACCATTATTGGCAGGGTTCTTAGGTGCCTCAACTGTATTGTTTTTAAGTGGGATAGATTTAACAACATCTAAATTGAAGTAAACAGGAGTTCCTGTTATATCAGCTGCCTCCACAATTCCTTTTTGTTTTGAGAAACGACATACAACATGTTTATCGTAACCTGTTAATGGGCTCGGTGTAATTTCGAAGTAATATTTTTGTGTTGCTGTAATTGTTTTTCCGGCAAAAAGCGAAACAAATTGCTTTTCCATTTTATTCAATTCTTTCAAAACTGTTTTATAAGCTTCTCCATCAGGAGGTAGATTTTCCATTTCACCGGATAATAAATCAATTTTGTTATTGCGTATCTTATAAATCATATTCGCAGCTTCCTGCGCCATGGCTGCTGTTGAAGTTTTGTAAAGTAATTCTTCATGTAATGGAATATTATCAAAATTGATTTCTTCCATTTCCGGAACAGAAGATTTTTTATTCTTACGGATTTGAAGTGATGAATCTTTTATAGGGTTGTTTATTCCATTTAGTATTCCGGTTGATGTTAAATTAATATAAGGAGCGCTTGTATTTCCTGATGAAAAAATGCTGTATCTTTTTTCATCATCCGGACTTCCAAAAGTTGTTAATTTAACTCCTTTGATTTCCCATTCCTCACTATCCTCTGTGATTACGCTGGTTAAATTTAAAAAACGTTGAGAATAACGATAATAAGGACCTGCTTTTTTGATCACCTTTTGAGTTTCTATTTCGATTTTAATGCTCGTTTTAGGTAAAGTATAAGTAAGGCTTTTTGTTGTAGCATCAATTACTTCACTGGTCTTTTTAACAGCAACTTCTTTTGATGATTTCTTTTGAGCAAAATTTGGAGCTGTAAAAGAGGAGCAAATAAGTAATGAAAATACTATCTTTTTGAAAATGTGCATTATTTTATTTGTTTAATTTGTGTTACGTTATTTATATATCCTTTGTGATTTTTTCTACAATTTATTGAACGCATTGCCCAGGCTATTTATTATGTCCGTTGCAATGAGAGATTCTTCAGAATTTGAACTTGTCAGGGCTACATCACCGGCTAAGCCATGGATATATACTCCCAAAATTGCGGCATCCTCTTCTGAATAACCCTGAGCCAACAGAGCAAGTATTATGCCAGTTAGTGTATCTCCACTTCCGGCCGAAGCCATTCCTGGATTTCCGGTAGCATTAAAAAAGAAATTTCCATCAGGCAGGGAGATTACTGTGTGCGCTCCTTTGAGCACAGTAATAACTTCATATTGCTGACTGAATTTTTGCAAAATTTTTAACCTATGCATTTCATTTTTCCATTTTCCGGCTAATCGCTCAAATTCTTTAGGGTGTGGTGTTAGTATAGCATTTTTAGGAAGCTTCACGAGAAGAAATTTATTTTGGCTTAATATATTTAACCCATCAGCATCCACAACCATTTTTTGATCCGTCATATTATTCAGTATTTCTTCGAAAGCTGAAACACTATTTTTTTTAGTATTGATTCCCGGACCGATACCTATGGCATTAAATACTGATAATTCAGGAAACTCCGTAAAAAACATTTCCGATCTGTCAATACTAACCATGGCTTCAGGAACCGATGTTTGCATAATTTGATATCCCCAATGAGGGACATGTGTTGTTAACAAACCAACTCCTGATTTTAAACATGATTTTGATGCTAATACAGCTGCTCCCATTTTACCATAACTACCAGCAACAAGCAGGGCATGTCCGAAATTTCCTTTATGACTAAATTTTGTTCGCTTTTTACGAATTTTTTTAACCTGTTTACTTTCAATTAAAAAATGATTGGTATTGTATAAATTAATTGCTTCTTCCAATAAGCCAATATCCAATAATTTCCATGTACCCACATACTTTGCATTTTCGGGTAAAAAAAATGAAAGTTTAGGAAGTTGAAAAGTTAACGTGAAGTTTGCCTTTACGATGCCTTTGCGTGGTTTGTAATTTTCATCATAACTGGCAAATAACCCTGAAGGAATATCAATGGAAACAATTGTGTTTGATAATAGATTGATTTCATCAATTACATCTTTGGCAACACCTTCTGTTTCCCTGTTTAATCCAGATCCAAAAATGGCATCAATTACCACTGCCTCAGAATCAAAGGAGGCGAAATCGATTTGTAAAACTGAATCTATTTCATGCAAGCAATCCTTATTTGTTTGTAGTAATCTGTTCTTGTTATTTTCGGCATCTGGCGAAAGATTGTCAGAAATTTTTAAAAGAAAAACCTTTATGTCGAGAGGCAGTGTACATAACATTCTGGCCAAGGTAAGTCCATCACCTCCATTGTTTCCAATTCCGCAAAATATATAAAAGGATTTCGTCATTTGATTAGCCAGAATCCAATCAAATACTGATTTGGCAGCCCTTTCCATTAAATCAATTGAGGGTATTGGCTCATTATTTATTGTATATTGGTCAACTTCCCTTATTTGTTGTGGGGTTAAAATCTTCACGTTGTATAAATTTTAGTTAAAACCATGAATAATTACTATTTCTTTAAAAAACTTATAAAAATCTTGTAACATGAGAAAAAGCACTATATTCATGATTCAAATTATCTACATTTGTGCGTAATACAAATATAAGTAACTATTACAGTTGAGTCATA
>JBNKGY010000098.1:0-13921 GCA_050290065.1 Marinilabiliaceae bacterium | reverse complement strand
CACCTCTATGGCGAGGTGAATACTCTTATGACATCGAATTGTACGCTTTCACTGAAAATGTTACGCTTCTGCAAATATTCTATCTTTTAAAGCATCTTCTGCTTCTCTATCTTGTAATATTAAACAAATTGTAATACCTGTATATTACTCAGGCAAATTACAAATGATAGAATATGCGTTTCCCCGAATGAAGTATTCAAAAAAAAGGATAAATTCGCTTTTCAGAAAAATTACAAGATATGCTACATGTGATTTTTCTTGTCATATTAAAAAAAACATAAAATAATGCTTAAAGAAATCCGTAAAAATCCCATGTATGGGTACCTGCTTTTATTGACTATTGCCATGGCTGCAGGGTTTCAGGCATGGAGAACCCTGTTTAATAATTATGGTGTAGATGAAGTAGGTATAAACGGATTTCAGGTAGGTGTCATTCAGTCTGTTAGAGAAATACCCGGATTTTTGGCATTATTGGTGGTTTATCTATTGCTTATTATAAAAGAGCATCGCCTTGGCGCAATATCTATACTAATTATGGGAATTGGTGTAGCGGCAACCGGATGTTTACCATCGTTTATAGGATTGGTATTATCTACCTTGCTTATGTCACTTGGGTTCCATTATTTCGAAACGGTCAATCAAAGTCTGACCTTACAGCATTTTACAAAAAAGCAAGCACCTGTTGTTATTGGAAGTATAAAAAGTTTTGGCGCATTAACCAATATATGTGTAGGAGCTATCATCTGGGGTATTTCTAAATACTTTGAGCTGTCACAATTATTTATAGGTTTCGGAATTGTGGTAATGATAATTGGAATAGTTGCCTTGACTCGAAATCCAATAAAAAAGGAGATGCCGTTACAGCATAAAAAAATGGTGCTGAAAAAAAAGTATTGGCTGTTTTATACTTTAAACTTTTTAGCAGGTGCACGCCGACAAATTTTTGTGGTATTTGCTGTTTTTATGTTGGTTGAAAAATATCAGTTTAAGGTTGAAGGCATTGCTATATTGTTTATCATCAATAATGTCATTACGTATTTTATGGCTCCATTAGTAGCCAAGGGTATTAATCGTTTCGGAGAAAGAGCGATTCTCACTGTGGAATATATCTTTTTAATAATAATATTTTTATCTTATGCATATATTGAAAATAGTACGGTAGTTATTGTATTATATGTGGCCGATCATATATTCTTTAGTGCAGCCATGGCAATTAATACCTATTTTCAAAAAACAGGAGATCAGCAAGATATTGCACCTTCAATGGCAGTAGGCTTTACAATAAATCATATTTCGGCTGTTGTAATACCTGTAATAGGAGGGGCGCTCTGGATGCTTAACTGGAGAATTCCATTTATTGCCGGCGCGTTAATCGCATTAACATCGCTGATTTTCGCACAAAAGATCAGGATTCCGAAAAACTAATTCATATGAGAATGAATTTTAAGCAAATTGTTAAAAATAGTGAGAACGATAAAATAGAAATAAGTAATGATCAGATAGCCTCTTTCAATGATCCATTGGCGTTAAAAATAGAATGGACTCCTTTAGTCAATGGAGGAGCTAATTTTCAAACGTGTAAAATAGTTGAGATTGAAAATAAGAGACTTGAAGTAGTTCCATCTACAATATCCAAAATATTCCTAAATATATTTTCATTGATAGGTATTGGACTAATGTCGCTGGGAATATATTTTGTTTATGAAGAAAAAAACTTTTCAGATCCCAAGATTATATTATTCGTTATGGGTCTTGCATTTTCAATTGCAACATTTCTAATGCGAAGGATATTATTGACAAAAAAAGTTTTTGATAAAATATCTGGTTATTTCTGGAAAGGAAGCCGAGATGTGCGTGCAGTTTATAATGTTCAGGAAGATAGTAATTACAGGCATTTAAATGAGATTAAAGCCATTCAGATTATCTCAGAGATAGTATATACCGATAAAACCAGATATGTAAGTTATGAATTGAATCTGGTTTTTAAGGATACAACAAGAATTAATATTGCTGATAATATTAAGATAAAAGCGATAAGGGAACATGCAAGTAAATTATCAGATTTTCTGGATGTTCCGGTATGGGATGGTACTAAAGTTAGTGATCTGGTTCATTAATGTTCTACTAGCAATAAATACTTATATAAGTAGATAGATTCAATCATAATAATGTATATTAAATCCAATAAATGAAAGCCTCCAAACTATTTAATTTTAAACAGAAAAAAAATATACTTGATGCAATCAAACAGGTAGAGTCAAGAACAAGCGGAGAGATAAGGTTGCATATAGAAAATATTTGTGAAATAGACCTGATGGAAAGAACGCAGGAACTTTTTCAGATACTTCAAATGCATCATACAGCGAACCGAAATGGAGTTCTTATTTATTTAGCTCTACTTGATAAAAAAGTGGCAATAATAGGAGATGAAGGGATTGATCAAGTTACGCCTGATGATTACTGGGAAAATGAAGTGAAATCCTTAATTGAATGTTTTAAAAAGAATGATTTTGAGGAAGGAATGATTAGTTGTATCCAACAGATCGGATCAAAACTTCAAACTTATTTCCCAATTACCAAAAATGATATAAATGAACTTCAAGATGAAATCTCTATCTATGACAATTAAATATATTACTTTCTTCTTTCTAATTTGTTCATCCAGCCTTATCTATGGATCTTCTATCTTTGATCTCTCTGTACCAGATCAATTTGTGAATGATTACGCTAACTTACTTGACGAATATCAGGAAGGGCAATTAGAAAAGAAAATTCTTGAATTTGAAAAAACATCATCAAATCAAATTGCCATTGTAACGGTAAGCGATTTGGAAGGCATGCGTCCTGCACAATTTGCCAGAAAATTAGGTAATAAATGGGGTGTGGGTCAAAAAGGAAAAGATAATGGTATATTAATATTAATTAAACCGAAGTATAAGAATGAAAAAGGTGAAGTTTACATCGCTGTAGGTAATGGCCTGGAACATACTATTTCCAATTCGGTTGCTCAGGAAATTATTGATAACAAGCTAATTCCTCATTTCAAGAATAAAGAGTTTTACAAAGGTTTATCAGAGGCTACAGATTCAATAATTAAGACTTATTCCGGATCGAAAAGTATATTTTACATTTCAAATCCAAAGACTTTAGTTATTTATCTAATCATCTCAATTCTGCTATTACCGTTTATCTATATTAAGTATTTGAAAAGAAAAAAAGTCCCTGAGAAATATTCATATTACTATATACATGGAGCCTATAACAAAGAAAATCTGATGGCTCAAATTGAGAATATGGAAAAGGCATTAAACCAAACATTTCCTAAATTTAAACGCTTGATCGAACATTATGATTATATATCAAAAGGCAATATTATTAAGTATGTATCTCAAATTGATAGTTATATGTTCTGTTATTTGCTTAATGGTCGTGATAGAGGGAAGGTATTTTGGGAGTTAGCAGATCCGTTCTTAAAATTTATGGGCATCTATTTTATATCTGTAGGAGGCATAATTTCATTAATAAGCTTACAGCATGAGGGTATATTTGCTTTCATTTTTACTATGATTGTATTTGTTATTGCATTTTTTGTGTTGTTTTCTTTTTTAGGTCCCATTATAGAAATATCTCAATATTCGTTACGAAAAAATGAACAAAATGTGAGTGGCATTAGCTTAGCTGTATTTTGCTTAAACACTCAATTTAAAAGGAATATTAAAAAAAGTTACGATAGCACTTCCAATTCATATCATTATTACCCTCACTTTCTGATCGCTTCATCCGCTTTTGGAGGTGGAACAGGTGGTTTCGGAGGAGGCTTTGGGGGCGGAGGTTTTGGTGGAGGAAGTTTTGGAGGTGGCGGTGCAGGAGGTAGCTGGTAATCAATTTTAGAGCGAAAAATTTCCTATGATTGTATTAACCTAAGTTCGATTAAAATTAAAGAGCTCAGATTTTATTAAATGATTGATATACAATATGAAATTTTGAGCAGTAGATCGGTCATTTAATGAAAAAATTGTAATTCCCACATATAATCACCTGTTTGCATCGTCATATTTGCTAACCATAGCACGCTATGCCTTCGCAAATATTCCTTGAAACCAATCATTTATATGTGGTCTGAGCCATTAAATTTATTTCAAACTTAGCTTGTTATGTATTGTCAGTGAGTACAATGCATATCAATTGATTGAAATTTCAGTGTCTCTGCATTTTTCAATTTTGATATTTGATACTTGAGTATGGATCGTAAATTGAGAATACCTAAAATTGAACCCGGATTATCTATTTCTTTTAGTTAAGGAAAGTAACTTGTTTTGAAGTAATTTCAATGTATAATAGACTTTCTAATATATATTTCGCGTGGAATAAGTATGGCAGTTACCCATTGGCAGACCATTATAATTTATTCACCTTAATGTTCTTTAGTAAATCTGATTTTGAACCACAGCTGCAGCCTGAAGAACACCCCAGTTTTTTTTCCTGAAAAGTGTTCATAACAATCTTTACAAAAGAATATAATGTATATCCAAAAGCTCCGCTCACACTACTCCACATTAATATTTCCTGTATCATAACCTAAAAAATTAAATTTCCTACCTGATATACAATATACGACATAATCCATGCCAAACCTGTTGTATAGAAAATGGTAAAAATGGCCCACTTCCATGCCCCGGATTCCTTACGAATGGCTGCTATTACCCCAATACATGGAAAATATATCAGAATAAATACCAAAAAGCTAAATGCAACAACAGGAGTAAAGGAGGTTTCTCCTTTGCTATTTGTTGCTTCACGCATATTTTCAACCAAACTGGGTTGTTGTTCATTTAATGAGGACTCTCGGTGATAAATAACAGCCATTGTACTAACTACAACCTCTTTTGCAGCTACACCACTTAAAATACTAACTCCCATTTTCCAATCAAATCCTAAGGGACGAATTGTAGGTTCAATAAAATGACCAATTTTTCCTATGTAGGAACCTGATTGTTGTTCACTAATTTTTATGGCCTGAATATTATCTATTTTCGTTTTTAATTCCTTTGCAACTAAAAATTTCACACTGTCTGGTTGGTTGGATTGTAGTATGTTGTGATGTTGCTGAGTTAGTTGTTCTATATGCTGATCATATTTTTGAAGAACCTCTTCATTTTTTGGGTAATTCTGTAGAAACCAGATGATAATTGAGGCAACCATAATAATACCACCTACCTTTTTTAAGTATTGATATCCTTTATTCCACATATGCCTTACTGTTGATCGTATTGTTGGCATTCGATATGGAGGGAGTTCCATTACAAAGGGAACATCCTTTTCGTTAAATAATATTTTTCTGAATAATTTGGCGAAAGCTATGGCTAAAACAATTCCTAATGTATAAATAGAAAAAAGTATGGTACCTGAATGTGTTGGAAAAAAAGCACTGATAAACAGAATATAAACCGGCAAACGTGCACTGCACGACATAAATGGGTTTATAAGCATCGTTATAAGTCTGTTGTTTTTATCTTCAATGGTTCTGGTGGCCATAATGGCTGGAACATTACATCCGAATCCCATAATTAAAGGAATAAAGGATTTTCCATGCAACCCCATTTTATGCATGAGTTTATCCATGATAAATGCTGCCCGAGCCATGTAACCCGTATCCTCCATAAATGAAATAAAGAAAAAGAGAATTAATATATTCGGAAGAAAAACAATCACTCCGCCCATTCCATTGATAACTCCATCAATTAATAAATCCTTGAATGGTCCTTCATTCATCACCTTATCCAACAAAGACATAAGCGACTCAACGCCGCTCTCAATCCAGGCCATTGGGTATTCGCCCAGTGAAAAGGTAGATTGAAACATTACCCACATAAAGAAGAAAAATAACGGAAAACCGAATAACTTATGTGTCAAAAAAGTATCAATTATTTCAGATTTTCTGATTCGTATATTGGGTGATTCCTTATAGGTCTCTTTAAGTGCACCTGCAATAAAACCATATTTAGCATCAGTAATTATGGTTTCAGTATCTTCATCTAAATCGGTCTCAATATGCTTTATAATCTTGTTGGTTTTCTTTTTTAGTTCTTCATTATCAGGGTGGTGTAAAACATGTTGAATAATCTCTTTGTCTTTTTCAAGTAATTTTAATGCCAAAAAGCGAGGAGAAACATTTTTAGGAAGAATATAATCCCTTGTAAACTCTTGTTGCAACTTTTCTATTCCATTTTCAATGACTTCCCCGTAGTTGATATATATCTTTCTTTGAACAGGATTAATATCTTCATATTCCTGAATTACTTTATCAAACAGATCATCTATCCCTTGTCTTTTTGAACTTACTGTAGGTACAAAATTAATTCCTAACATTCTACCCAGTTTTTCGTGCTGAAACTGGTCGCCTTTTTTGGTAAGTTCATCATACATATTTAAAGCGGCAACCACTTTAATATCCATATCGATTAACTGCGTTGTTAAAAATAAATTTCGTTCAATATTAGATGAATCTATAATATTAATCACAAGATCAGGAGCCTCGTTTAATATATGTTCACGAACAAATAACTCTTCAGGTGAGTATGCAGAAAGAGAATAAGTGCCAGGAAGATCCACTATATTAAAAGAGTATCCATTATGAGTAAAAGTCCCTGTTTTGGAATCAATAGTAACACCACTATAATTTCCTACATGCTCCTTTGCTCCACTAACATAACTAAATAAGGTAGTCTTTCCGCAGTTTGGACTTCCTAGTAAAGCAATATTTATGGTTTTTCTTCTTTTAAAAGCCGTTTCAACCAGAACATCGTCCGTAATAGTTCCTTCAAAAGCAATAGGCACATTCTTTTTTGCTTCTTCCTTCGAAATTACATCAACCATTGATGCTTCACTTCTGCGAAGAGATACTTTGTATCCCATTATCTCATATTCAATGGGATCTTTAAGGGGAGCATTTTTTATTACTTTAACCTTTTTCCCTTTTACAAAGCCCATTTCAATAATACGTTTACGAAAAGCCCCAAATCCTTTGACTTTTACAATAACCGCTTCTTCACTTGTTTGTAGTTCTGATAATTTCATTCAAAAAAGGCTAAAAAGAAAATTTGTAAAGTGAAATCTATTAAATAGCAAAAATATACTTATCTCATGATATACCCAATACCTAATAATGGGGATTTTAGTGTTAAGAATACTTCATTTTGGGTAGGTGTGGTAAAAATATTTAGTGCTAGCAAGAAAATTCAGCCTTTGCAAGAAAAGTCCAATAGTGACATTATTTGACTTTCCTTGAAGCGACTATTAGGTATTATTATTTACCTTGTAAGTTATAATTTTATAGTTTTATGATGTAAAATATTACAAATTGAAACAAGAAGGGTTGTAAGCCAGCTGTTTATAAGAGTTTAGGAAGCTTTCCGAAAAATATAACAAAGAATTAACAGATAAAAGGAAACTTATTCTGGTAATTTCAGTTTATTGATACCTGGAACAAATTGTTATTTTTGTACCCAATTATTATTGATTTATGAAGGAAGAAATAGATTTTAACGAAGTATATAATAAAATTCAGGACTTATTGAATAATGGAAATGCTACTATTTCAATTTTAGAAGATCAGATTGATATTGATTTACAGGTTGAGTATTTTAAACATTCTAAAAAAGTTCTTAAGAAACTAGATAAAAATTTAGCATTAAGTGATAAGGAGTTATTATTAGATGAAGAAACCTCTCTGGATAAGAAAAAAGAAATTCTGTCGTCATTAGCTAAAATTGATAATCCAGAAGCCTACAGAGCGATAGAATTATACAAAGAGACAGCCGGAGAAGATCTTATACAATGGTCGACACTTGCTCTTCAGGAATCCAAAATGGTATTAGAGACATCGCTATTGGGTAAAGCTCCTATATTTATTTCAACAGGGCTAGGCGGGCAAGGTGATAAATTAAGATATTTTCTTGTTTTAATAGGCAAGGAGGATAAGTTCATTGAAAAATGGCAAGAGGATTTAGTAGTAAAAGAACTTGATTATGCAATAAGTGAAAAAGAAGGTGTGTTGGAAGAAGTTATTATGGATCATGACAAATTCTTAGTTACCTTGTTGCTTCCAATAAAAATCAATATAAAAGATACATTATCCAGGGTCGTAAACGAATGTAATGAGTTTGGGAATTTTTTAATGAATTCATTTATCGTTACTAATGTAAAAAAACTGGAGAAAGAAGAGATTCAGAAAATGGTTGATAATTATCGGGGTATAGGGATGGATGAAAATCTGAACTTAAATGAAGATGAATCTGAAATAGAATAAAAAAAGGGTTAAACTCATGGATAACGTAAATTCACACACAGTTAATATTGCAGTACAAGTATTACCTGTTTCAAAAACAAAAGGTTCGTATGAAATAGTGGATGAGGCAATTTTGGTTATAGAAAAATCAGGAGTAAAGTTTGTAGTTACACCATTTGAAACGGTAATGGAAGGGAAGTATGATGAATTAATGGAGGTTGTTAAGCAGGTTCAGAATGTATGTTATAAAGCAGGTGCTGAAAAAGTAATGTGTTATGTAAAAATTCAATCCTCGCAGTTTGACGTTACTATCGATGATAAGATTGGAAAGTATTCATAGGCATCATAAATATTAGCCATTTGTTTATGGCAGACATGATATTCAAGCTGGAATTATGAAATAAAAAAAAGCTACCTAAAAGGGTAGCTTTAATTTTTTTATGTATTGTTTAGCTATATTTATTCAGCCAAATCTTCAAACTCTACATTTGTGTATTCATTTGCAGGAATTGCATCCGCAAATTCTTCCTCAATTTCTTCAAGAGCTGGTTGCTTTTCTCTAATATAATCAACAACTTCTTGAAGTCCGTCTGCAAATTTGTCAAAATCTTCTTTGTAAAGAAATATTTTGTGTTTTTCAAAATGGAATCTTCCATCCTGATCAAATTTCTTTTTACTTTCAGTAATTGTTAGGTAATAATCGTTTTTGCGAGTAGCTTTAACATCAAAAAAGTAGGTTCTTTTTCCTGCTCTTACAGCTTTTGAAAAGATTTCTTCTCTATCATTCTTTTCAAAACCCTCTCTTTTCTCATATCCTTCCATCATCAATAATTTGTTGTTTGATATTTAATTCGTTTGCCTTTCAAAAATGGGAATTATTTTTTATAAATCTACAATTTTATTACAAAAAAAACTATTGTAAATAACAAAAATATTATAAACCCCCTATTTATCTAGTGTTTGCTGGTAAAATTAATGATTTGTCAAGTTTGTATTTTCAAATTTATTATTGAAAAACCATTATAATATTTATTAGTGTTTTATATAGGTAATTAAATGCCTAATTGTATGTCGATAAATTATAGCTCAATAAAAGTATTTGAAAGCGAATATTTATGAGGGGTTTTAGTAAACATAAATAATGAATGGATAGTTTCCTATTATAAAGGGGGAGATTAAAGTTTAATAAACCCATTTTACATTGGAATTTATATCCTTATGAAGTGCTTAAATGATTCGTAAATTGTTTATAGTTGGATGATTTTTATTATCTAATTTACGTTATTGTTGTTTTTGTATTGAAAAAATGTCTTAAAAATTCCCAATTTTGTGGTGAGCATCGAAAAAAGACCTATTTTTGCGACAGTTATAATTTTATAAAAAGTTCTTTGAGGGATGTTAAACAGAAGACTACTAAGAGTTAAAGTAATGCAGGTGCTCTATGCACATTATCAAAATAACGAAAGCACCGTTCAAGGTTCAGAGAAAGAGTTGTTTCATAGTATTTCAAAATCTCTTGATCTCTATTATCTCTATATTTTATTATTACTTGAAATAAGGGATTATGCCATTGGTAGAATTGAGTTTGGAAGGAATAAGAAAATGGCTTCTCCAGAAGAATTAAAACCTAATACTCGATTTGTTACCAATAAAGTACTTAGTAAGCTTGCTGAAAGTAAGGATGTAAGAAATTATATGGATAAAAATGGTAACAATTGGGTCAATTACCCGGAAATTGTTAAAAATCTATATAACGAAATTACTAATTCTACTCAATATCAGGAGTACCTTACAAATAAAAGTACTTCTTTTGAGCAGGATAAGAAGTTTATCATTAAGTTGTTAGAAAAGGTTATCGCATATTTTGAACCTATATATCCAACATTTGAAGAACAAAGTATTTATTGGAACGATGAAGTTGAATTTGTGTTGAGTATGGTTGTAAAAACCGTTAAAAGCATGAATGAAGAACAGGAAGTGGAATTGATGGATGAGTTTAAGGATGAGGAAGACAGAGGGTTTGTAAAAACTTTGTATCGTAAATCTCTGGTAAATGAGAAGGATTTTCGTGGGTTAATTGAAAAATATGCGAAAAACTGGGAATTGGAAAGAGTTGCGTTTATGGATGTAGTCCTGATGCAAATTGCTTTAGCTGAGCTTACAGAATTTCCTAATATTCCAATAAAGGTTTCAATGAACGAGTATATTGAAATAGCCAAGCATTATTCAACTGAAAAAAGCGGCACTTTTATTAATGGTGTTCTGGATAAAGCTATTATAGAATTAACAAAAGAAAAGAAAATTGTTAAAACTGCAGGAGCTTAAATGTATATGTTCTTCATTCGGTATTTCAGTTTAAGTTGTGTTTTATTGTTTCTGTTCAGTTGTGACGGAGAGAATAAAAAAGAGAAACAGAGAGAGGAAGTACAGATAAACTCGTCAATTGAGTTTGAAAAAAACTATTACCAGTTTGGAGATATAAAATCAGGTGAAATAGTAGGTTGTTATTTTTCATTTGTAAATACAGGAGATTTTCCTATTATAATAAAAAAAATTGATGCAGGTTGCGGTTGTACTACCGTTAAATATCCCAAAGAGCTTATTGAACCAAATCAAAAAGGTGAAATTGAAGTTAGGTTTAATTCAAAAGGATTGAAGGGACATCAATACAAGGCCATACATGTGTATGCCAATATAGATAAAGAGTATAAAGAATTGGTTATTTCAGCCAATGTTATTAATTAGATAAAACAATTAAAAATGAATTTACAAACATTATTTTTAGTAGATACAGCTGCACAGGGTGGCTCTAGTATTGTTACATCACTTTTACCATTTATTTTAATCATTGTTGTTTTCTACTTTTTTATGATTCGTCCACAGATGAAACGTCAGAAAGAATTGAAACAATATCGCGAAGCCTTAAAAAAAGGTGATAAAGTAATTACAACCGGTGGAATTTATGGTAAGGTTTCTGAAATTAAGGAGAACTACGTGGTTGTTGAAATTGCTAGTGGTGTAGTAATTAAAATCGACAAAACTGCAATTATCATGGATATGTCTGATGCGCAAGCAAAACGATAATAGATAATTTTTTTTTACTAAGCCAATAACTATATTTGAAAGTTATTGGCTTTTTTCGTTTTTTACTACTAGTAAGACAACACCATTATGCAAAATATTATAAAAATAAAAGATAAAATACCTCAGTGGATTAGTTCTTTGAAAAACAAGATGATAACTGTTAGGAACAATCGGGATCTGTTGGTGTTTTTGTTATTTATTTTGTTAGCAACAGCATTGTGGTTTTTAAATGCCCTCCGTAAAGAATATACAACAGTTATTTCATATCCGGTTCATTATAGCGACTTTCCGGATGATTTTATTTTACTAGGAGAACCTCAAAATAAAATTCAATTAAAAATTAAATCACTCGGTTATACAGCTTTACCATACCATATGGGTAAAATATTATCACCAGAGACTTTAAATGTATCTAATTTCAGAAGGATAAATAGTGAAAAAAATCAAGGTGCATATATTCTGACCAAGGACTTGTTTCAAAATTTTTCCGATAATCTCACAAACGGAATTGAATTGGTGGATATATATCCGGATACCTTATTTGTTCGTTTTGAAAAGAAGCAACGTAAAATGGTTCCTGTAATTTTTAAATCACAATTAAATTTTAAGCCACAATATTATCAATCAGGTAATATTAAAATTGAACCGGATAGTGTAGAGGTATCAGGACCGGGATCTATTATTGACACTTTGCAATGTGTTTATACGGAGAATAAGAGGTATGTTGAACTTAGTGATAAATTGGTTCGGAATATGGCTTTAGTTACAGGTGAGCATATTGAATCTAATCCGGCAAGGGTAGTCGTGGAAATTCCTGTTGAAGCTTTTACCGAAAAGATGGTTAAGATTCCTCTTCAGCATATAAACGTTCCGGATAGTTTGAGATTAAAAACCTTTCCTGCAGATGTAAATGTATCCTTTACTGTTGCTGTAAGTAGATTTAATACTTTGAGTTCTAAGGATTTTGTAGCTCAAGTTGATTATAAAGCAAGTAGCCCTCAGCCCGGATTATTACCGGATAGACTTAAAGTAAAAATAGCCAAATCGCCTGAAGGGATTAAAAATATTGATTACTCTCCGCTATTTGTAGACTGTTTATTTGAGAAAATAAAATGAAAAAAATAGGAATAACAGGTGGTATTGGGAGTGGGAAAAGTACTGTATGCAAAATATTTGAATCCCTTGGAGTACCCGTTTATTATACCGACAATGAAGCACGAAGTCTAACAAATCACCATCCTGATATTATTAATGGATTTAGAAATTTGTTTGGCGATGAAATATATATTAACGGAGAGCTAAACAGAAAGAAGGTCGGAGAGTCTGTTTTCCGTGATAAAAACCTACTAGCAGATTTAAATAAACTAATTCATCCAATAGTAGCTGAGCACTTTGATAATTGGTTTCAACAACATTCGAATTCTGCTTATATTCTAAAAGAAGCTGCTATATTATTTGAAAGTGGCGCTTATAAACAGGTTGATAAAATTATTACGGTTACGGCACCAATAGAATTAAGAATAAAAAGGGTGATGGAGCGAGACGGAATTTCAGAAGGAGAAGTTATGGATAGAATAAATAATCAATGGAACGATCAGGAAAAGATAAAAATGTCTGATTTTATTGTTTATTGTGATGATGTTGAGTTAGTTATTCCTCAGGTTATTAAAATACATAAGAATATTATAGAAAAGATTTAAAACGCGAAATTAAAATGGTATTGAAAAACTTTAAAATATCCGGTTCATCACTTTTGGGCGCCGGTTTGGGTTGGTGGATCGGAGGACCAGTAGGAGCTATTTTGGGATTTGTTGTCGGAACATTTACAGATAATATTTCGGATGAATATGTATCACCACATGCAGGTGGAAGTCCTCGTGATGGTTTTGTAGCATCATTGATGGTGTTAATAGCTGCTGTAATGAAGGCCGATGGTAAGGTAGTACAGGCGGAACTAAATTTTGTAAAAAAATATTTGCGTAGGGCCTTTGGTGAAGAAAATTCGGCTCAGGCACTTTTAATGTTAAGAGATATTTTAAAGAAAGATGTACCTATTAATGATGTTTGTTATCAAATTAAACAGCATGTTGATTATAATTCCAGGGTTGAATTAGTTCATATGTTGTTTGGTGTGGCGAATGCTGATGGTCATTTGCCTGACAGTGAGATAAATGTTATTCATCAAATAGCATACGGTATTGGTCTTAGTACATCAGATTATGAGGCGCTACTAAATATGTATTATAAAAGTACGGAGTGGGCATACAAAGTCTTAGATGTGGATTCAACAATGTCAAATGAAGAAATTAAGAAGGCTTATCGAAAAATGGCCATTAAGTTTCATCCTGATAAAGTAGCACATTTGGGAGAAGAGTTTCAGGTAACAGCCAAAGAGAAATTTCAGAAAGTCAATGAAGCATTTGAAAGTATTAGGAAAGAAAGAAACATGAATTAAATAATTTAAAAAGGTAAGAACCTGAGTTCGATATAAAATTAATGGCTCAAATCGCTTATAAATATTGAGTTTCAAGGAATGTTTGCGAAAGCATA
>JBNKGY010000097.1:0-13928 GCA_050290065.1 Marinilabiliaceae bacterium | reverse complement strand
GCCGTAAATGATCATTTTGAGAGCAAGAGTAACGAAAAAAATGGAGTTTTCTTGCTGACACTAAATTAACCAACATTTAAAATCATCAACACATTACCTTATACAAATACACAACAATGAAATATTTCATCATTACAAACACTGATGTAACACCTAATGAAGTAAGTATCATTAATTATATATTGGATTTAGATTTTATCACTCTACATTTAAGAAAACCTTCTTTTTCTGCGTTAAAATTATCGAAAATTTTGGATGAAATAAAGGAAACAAACCATGATAAAATTGTGATCCACAATAATCATGAACTCATCAAAGACTATAATTTAAAAGGGATACATTTTACTCATCATAACAAAAGTACAATTGATAACTATCTTGAATACCATGGTTCAAAAAGCATTTCCACTCATAGTTTTAATGAAATCACATCCTTCCCTCCCATTTTCGATTACTATTTTTTAAGTCCGATATTTAGTAGTGTTTCAAAGCCTGGATATGGAGGAAAAGAATTTGACCTGAAACAACTTCAAAAACAACTCAGCGACAACTTAAATAGGAAAGTAGTTGCCTTAAGTGGCATTAACAACAACAACATTCAATTGGTGAAACAGATAGGATTCTATGGTGCTGCCATATTAGGATTCTTCTGGAATTACTGTTCACAATCGAAACTTCCGGAATCTGTTGATACCTTTTTTAATGACTTAAATACTTCTTTACAAAAATGATTCACAAGCCATAGATCTGAATTAAACTATCTATTGTTATATTTGCGCCTCAAAATAAAAGTACGAGGATGATATCAGTTGAAGGATTAACCGTTGAGTTTGGAGCAACAACTCTTTTTAAAAATATTTCATTTGTCATTAATGAAAAGGACCGTATCGCCCTAATGGGTAAAAATGGTGCAGGCAAATCAACTCTCTTAAAAATACTTGCAGGAGAAAGAGAAGCTAATAATGGACGAGTGTCTGTTCCCGGAGATAAAAAAGTGGCATATTTGCCCCAACATCTGATGGTAGAAGATAACCGTACTGTATTTGAAGAAGCAGCTCAAGCCTTTGCCAATATATTAAACATGGGTAAAGAAATTGAAGTGCTAAATGAAGAACTTTCAACCCGGACTGATTATGAGTCTGAAAGCTATTTTAAGTTGATTGAAAAAGTTTCGGAGTTAAGTGAACAATATTATGCTATTGAAGAAACAAATTTCGATGCTGATATTGAGAAAATATTATTAGGGTTAGGTTTCTTACGAAGTGATTTCGCCCGTCCTTCATGTGAGTTTAGCGGTGGGTGGCGTATGCGCATTGAACTGGCCAAAATATTACTTACAAAACCTGATTTAATATTACTGGATGAACCTACTAATCATTTGGATATAGAATCAATTCAATGGCTTGAAGAATTTTTAATTAATTGTGGCAAAGCAGTAATTGTAATCTCTCACGACAGGGCTTTTGTTGATAATATCACCAATCGTACCATTGAAGTTACCATGGGACGTATCTATGACTATAAAGTAAACTATTCTCAATACCTGGTTTTAAGACAAGAAAGAAGGGAGCAGCAGCAAAAGGCTTATGACGAGCAACAAAAGATGATTGCCGAAAATCAACAATTTATAGAACGTTTTAAAGGCACTTATTCCAAAACACTTCAAGTACAATCGCGTGTAAAAATGCTCGAAAAACTTGAAATAGTTGAAGTGGATGAAGAAGATACTTCATCTTTAAGATTAAAATTCCCCCCTGCTCCCAGATCTGGTAATTATCCGGTAACGGTGGATGATGTTACCAAAAGTTATGGTGATTTACTGGTTTTCAAAAATGCTTCTCTCACATTAGAAAGGGGTGAAAAAATTGCCTTTGTTGGTAAAAATGGAGAAGGAAAATCAACACTTGTGAAAGCCATCATGAATGAAATTGATTTTGAGGGGAGTTTATCTCTTGGGCATAATACCATGATTGGATACTTTGCTCAAAATCAGGCCGCCTTACTTGACGATGATTTAACTATATTTCAAACTATTGACAATGTAGCAGTTGGTGAAATTCGTACTCAAATAAAAAACTTGTTAGGAGCTTTTATGTTTGGAGGAGATGATATTGATAAAAAAGTGAAATTTTTATCCGGAGGAGAACGTACGCGGTTGGCTATGGTTAAATTATTATTAGAACCATATAATCTTTTAATATTGGATGAACCAACCAATCATCTCGACATGAAGACTAAGGATATTTTAAAAAGTGCACTTCAAAATTTTGACGGAACTCTTATTTTAGTTTCACATGATAGAGACTTTTTAAATGGAATGGTCAATAAAGTTTATGAATTTGGGAACAAAAAAGTAAAAGAACACTTGGGAGGAATTGAAAGCTTCCTGAATATGAAAAAAATGCTCCATTTAAACGAACTTGAGAAAAATTAAAGTTATGCATAAAATAATTAACCGATTGCATTTTATTACGTATCAATCCGATGTTAAACCAATTGACCAACAAGTATTAGAATACTGTGCGGGTGGTGGCGACTGGGTACAGTTAAGACTAAAGAATTTACCTAAAGATGAAATACTTCAGATTGCCAGTAAATGCAAATCTATATGCATGCATTACGAAACAAAATTTATAATAAATGACCACGTTGATATTGCTATGGAGCTTGATGCTGATGGAGTTCATCTTGGGAAAAATGATGCAGATATTGAGGATGCAAGAAAAATGTTGGGTGAGCATAAAATTATTGGAGCAACAGCTAATACTTTTGAAGATATTGAGTCTTTGAACTCCAAAGGTGTTGACTATATTGGATTGGGTCCCTACAAGTTTACTCAAACCAAAGAAAATTTAAGTCCTGTTTTAGGATTGCAGGGATATGAAACTACTATAGCGCAATGCAGAAAAAATCATATTAAACTACCCATTATTGCCATTGGAGGAATTCTTCCTGAGGATATTCCCATGTTGATCAATAAAGGTATGTACGGAATAGCAATTTCATCTTATCTGGCAAAAAAAGATAATATTGGATTAGAAACTATCCAACTTTTGAAAACCATAGGCAAATCACAATCAATCAACTTTTTGAATCGATAAACTTTCCTTAAATTTAGGTAACGAATAAACAAACTATCATTCTATTAAACATCAAACATTGTATATAGGATAAAAAGATCTTATTTTCGCATCCACTTTCTACAATGGGGTGCCTGTATTATTAGCAGGCTGAGATTATACCCTTCGAACCTGGACGGGTAATGCCGTCAAGGAAAAGAGTTATCTCCTATTTTTCCTCATTGCAGTATTTAAATTAATAAAGTTAAAAACTGTAATATATGAAAAAATTTAATTTATCAATTTTTATATGTCTATTGACATTTCAACTTTCCATAGCTCAATACCGGGTATCAGGAAAGGTAACCGACACTAATGAATCGGCATTAATTGGTGCAAGTGTGGTTTTAGGAAGTGGTCAATTAGGAATGAGCACTTTAGCTGATGGAAGCTTTGAATTTAACAATATCAAAGCAGGCAATTACCAAATTAAAGTATCCTACTTAGGATATGAATCTTACGTTAAAAATATTGAGGTGGATGGTGACGAAGTGCTCAATATAGAACTCAATTCTAAATCTGTACTCACAGGAGAAGTGGTTATAACTTCAATTAAAGCGAGTGACAAAACTCCGGTAGCAAAAACAAACATTTCAAAGGAAGAGCTTAAAAATTTAAATGCAGCTGATGATATTCCGTTACTTCTGAGCATGACACCCTCTGTTGTTTCATCGACAGAATCAGGTATCGGTGTAGGATATAGTAGCATGCGCATTAGAGGTACAGATGCCACCCGAATAAATGTGACTGTAAATGGCATTCCGTTAAATGACTCTGAAAGTCAGGGGGTTTATTGGGTAAACATGCCTGACTTTTCTTCATCTGTTGATGAAGTACAAATTCAGCGCGGTGTGGGTACCTCAACAAATGGAGCTGCAGCTTTCGGAGCTACTGTAAACTTTAATACCGCAAGTTATCATGCTAAACCTTATGCAGAAATTAGCAATACTGTAGGTTCATTTAACACCTACAAAAATAATATCAGTGCCAGTACCGGATTACTAAATGATAAATTTTCGTTTGATGTAAGATATAGTGATTTACAATCAGATGGTTATGTGGATTATGCATTTTCTGATCATCAATCATTGTATATCAGTGGTGCAATGCACCTTAAAAATAAATTTATTAAAGCAAATATCATTCACGGAAACCAACGCACAGGAATCAGCTGGTGGGGTGTTCCTGACTATATGCTAAACTCTGACAGAACCTATAATCCGGCAGGTCAATATACAGATGAAGATGGTAACTCAAGATATTATAAGGATCAAACAGATAATTATACACAAACTCACTACCAGGTATTTTACAGTCAAAACATCAATCCATATTTATTGTTAAACACGGCAATACATTATACACGTGGTGATGGTTTTTATGAACAGTATAAAGAAAATGAGTCATTTTCTGATTACAACTGGCAACCTTACGAAATTGAATCAGGAATAGCAATTAATTCCACCGATTTAATTCGTCAGAAATGGTTAGCTAATGATTTTTATGGAGCTACAGCCTCCTTAAATTACAATAATGGTTCATTACAAGCTACTTATGGCGGCGGTTGGAATAAATATGATGGCGATCATTTTGGCGAAGTCATTTGGGCCCGATTTGCAGGGAAATCAGAAAAAGGAGAAGAGTGGTACCGTAATAATGGCACAAAAACAGATTATAATATATATGGAAAAGTAAATTATAAGTTAACTGAGAAATTAAACATTTTTGGAGATTTGCAGTACAGGGTAATAAAATATGAAATGACTGGAATTGATGATAATTTACTCACTTTACAACAAAAACATTCATACGAATTCTACAATCCCAAAGCTGGTATATTCTATTCTGTTAGCAAAAAACATCAATTATATGCTTCCTATGCAATTGCACACAGAGAACCTACCAGAGCAAATTTTAAAGATGCCAATGGTGACCCAAATGCAACACCTCAAGATGAAAGGTTAAATGATTTAGAAATAGGATATAATTACAGATCAGCCAATTCGTCAGCCAACTTGAATTTTTATTACATGGATTATAAAGACCAATTGGTTCCAACAGGAGAAAAAAGCAGTGTAGGATACGACATCATGACTAACGTCGAAAACAGCTATAGACTAGGAGTTGAATTAGATTTAGGAGTAAAATTATTACCTAAATTACGATGGGATGCCAATACCTCTTTAAGCATCAACCAAATCAAAGAATTTAATCAAACTATAACTATCATTGATGAAAATTGGGATTTTGTAAAAGATACCATGCGTCATCATGAAAACACACAAATAGCATACTCTCCATCAGTTATTGCAAATAGTACTTTCACATTTACTCCTTTTAAAGGTAATAGTATCCAAATAATTACTAAACATGTTGGAGAACAGTACTATGACAATACAGAAAGCGATGCGAGAAAACTAGATGCTTATACTGTTTTTAATGGAATTATCACTCAGCAGTTTTCACCTTCCTGGATGAGAAAAATAGAGTTACAATTTACAATTAACAATCTATTTAATAAACTATATGAGAGCAATGCTTATGGAGCCAATTATTTTGATTTATCAAGAAAAGAGGGTTCCTGGAGTTACTATTACCCTCAAGCTGGGCGACATGTATTCTTAAGAGCTCGATTTATTTTTTAAATATATAATTAGAGGCAACTAAATTTAGTTGCCTCTTTACTTTAATCTTCAATTTCTTTCAGAATATTTTCAACTTCTGTTTCTGTTTTATGCAATTTTTCTTTGCACATCTTTAATAAAACGGAGACTCTTTTCACTTTATCTGATAATTCATCCACATCAAGTTCATTATCCTCAATTTTTGCCAATATTTCTTCAATTTCTGTTATGGCATCGACGTACCCTATCTTTTTCTTAGTCATGAAATTAAATATTCGATTATTATTTTGTTAATGGTATAGTAAATTTAAAAGTACTTCCCTTTTCTAGCTGGCTCTCTGCCCAAATAGTACCCTTATTTATTTCAACAAATTCTTTGCAAAGTACCAATCCTAATCCTGTACCTTTTTCATTAAACGTTCCTTTTGTTGAAATATTAGAATCCACATTAAATATTTTATCCAGATTTTCTTTCGTGATCCCAACTCCTGTATCTCTAACTGCAATTTCAACAAATTGTTTTTTTACAACTGCTGTTACTGTTATCACGCTACCCACTCTTGAAAATTTAATAGCATTACTAATTAAATTCCGAAGTACAGCACTGTATAAATCCTTATCAGCCCAGGCAACAATAGAACGATCAATATCTACTGATATCACAATATCTTTTTCTTCTGCATTTATTTTCAGAATGGAAACTATATTACTTGATACAATACCTACTTCCAGTTTCTCTGGTTTGTATTCTGTGGTTCCCAGTTGCGTTCTTGACCATTGAAGAAGAGTATCCACTAAAGAGTAGAGTTTCCTGGTAGAATTGTGAATAATTTTGCTGGACTCTAATATATCGACATGACTTTTCGATTCTGCATGCAAAGACAACATTTCTGAAAAACCCATCAAGGAATTAAACGGGCTCTTTAAATCATGAGCGATGATGGAGAAAAATTTATCCTTGGTGGCATTAAGCCTTTCCAGCTCTTTGTTTTTAAGCTTCAGATCCTTTTGCGCCTTATTCTTAGCTCTGAAAAGAAGTAACAATACAATGGTAAATACTAATAATAATAGGGTAGAGACTAAAAGTAGAACCTTTTTATTTTTTTCTTTCAGCCAATAATAATTTAAAGAAAGATTTTCTTGTTCTAACTCCTCAATGACTTTCCGATGTTTATTCAATTCACCTTCTCCGGCATACTTTCGTAAGGCAGCGATTGTTTGAACATTTAACAGAGAATCTTTTAACGAGGTGTATTTATTTTTATAGAAAAGAGCGGAACGATAATCCCCCATACTCTCATATAAATCTGAGAAAATTCGAAAACAACTTACTTTCATCTCTTTTTCATCCAGAGTTGAAGAAATAACCAAAGCCTTTTGTGCATATGATTTCGCCTGCATTAAGTCGTTACTCTTCACATATAAATCTGATATGGCTATTAGCACCTTACCTTCCAAAGAGATATCTGAATTTTCTTCCAGCATATGGATAGCATCATGATACAATATAAGAGCTCTATGGAAATTATTCTTTCGTGCATAATAGGTTCCCTGACAAATTTTGCCTTTAATAATCCCAATTGTATCTGATTTATTTTCTTTTATTGAAACATACTTATTAATAAAATCATAGGCTTCGTCAAGTTTTAACCTATTAATATAGATACTAGCAACCTTAAGGTAACATTCAGTAAGGTTTTTTTGTGACTTAGGACTCCGACATTTGTCAATACATTGAAAATACAGATTGAGAGCCTGATCATAATCTTTTAAATCATAAAAAACATCAGCCACTTTCTTAATTGAAGAACAATGTCCTTCTGAATTGTTTAATTCTTTAAATTTATTTTGAGTAAGAATAAAATAACTTAGGGCATCATCGTATTCTCCCTTCATCTCATATACAATTCCTTTATTCATAGTACATGTAGCAACCATAAATTGGTTATTATATTTTTTTGCCTTTAAAACGGCATCTGAAAAAATACTTAATGCTTTATTATAATCTTTCTGTAAAAAATGTAGTCTTCCCATTTGACACAATACTTCACAAACGAATTCCTGTGCTTTAAATGTATTAAGCTCATTTAATGAAATATTCAAGTGAGCTTGTGCTTTTGAATACTCTCTATTATCTATATAAATGGTACCTAAAGCATAGTGAATTTGCGCTGCTAATCTACCTGCATTTAATTCGGGATCTGAATTTTTCTGAAGAAATAGAACTGAATTATTTAGAGATTTTAATGCACTTTCTTTTGCTTCTTTTTCCAGATTAACTAAACCTGTAATTGCATATCCCCAATATAAATCATTACTATTTTTATTTAATTCCAATCCGGATATTAATTCTGCAATCCTAACATCAAAATCTTTTGTTTCTGAAACTTCTCTAATTTGCTTACATATTTGATTTGAATCACCAAATAAAAAAGGATTGCGGAGTGAATTAACTATCTCGGCAAAAATATTTGCCGGTAAAAGAAGAAGTGTAATGATGATTAACAATTCAGGTTTTCGTAACATCTTATCAATAATGAGATCTAAGCAATTTTATAAAGATAAAAAAATATTTAAGGATAACTTAAATTAATAATTACAGCTTGCATAGCAACCTGAATTCGACATATATTTTTAATTAATTTCAGGTTGATGATATTCATGTTACACTTATTATATCCTCAAATAGATAATGACACCTTCCAAAATTGATGGTTCATAACTTACTCTCTACATGAGTAACAATAAGTCATTTTTCTATCGTATGTAATTAACAAATCAACTCCAAAGAAGATGGTCAATTAATCAAGTTGCATTCTCCCTCGGATCTTATTAAACCTCAGGATTCCATCTTTTAAATATATTTTCTGTATGTACTTCTTTGCTTGTCTGCGTGTAAATTGCTTTGACCAGGCAACACACTTTTCTGGCATGAACCCCACTCCAATGAAGTTTTATTCAACATACAATACGTCCTTCTCAGCTTCTGATTTATTCCAGTTATGCCAACCTTCCGGAAGAATATATGCTCCCATTTGGCTTGAAATAAAAACTGCTTATGCATATATCCTCCATGGTCTTCCCCGATAGACTCTATCTATACCATTGTCGGCTGTGAATTTACAATTTACAAATACATTTCCAAAATCTTTACTTTGAGTGGTTCTGACAGCTGTTACATATGAATTTGATTTACTATTGATGGTGCAATATTCAAATAATGCAGTCGCAGAACCAAATATTAAATCAACTATACCATCAATAAAACATCTTAATAAATAATGACGACTACACTCTTCTTCAGCAAATATCGTATCCTGATGACCTAAAATTCGGCAATCTACAAATTGACACCGATCAGCTTTTCCATTATGATGTATTACGGACAAATTGTTTTATTGATATTAAAATCAATTCAAATTCAATATTATTCAGAATTAACAATCACATAAATCTTATGTATCCATAAAAAACATGATGAATATTTGGCAAATAAAACTTGGTTATTTGTTATTTTTGAAACTGTTTGTTAGAATAGTCATTATAATAAATTCAAAACAATAGATATGATTTATAAAAATTTAATAGTACCAGCTCTATTCATGTTAGGCATGGGTTTAACCGCTCAAAATAACGTTGACAAAGGAAAGGTTGAGATTTCTAAAAAAGGCAAAGGTTATTATTACCAATCCATATTAAAGGATGTAAATGCAGTAAATGATTCAATTGAAAATAAAGAGTCAGATTATTTTACTCGTTTCATTATGGATCAATCTAAAATTGATTTGCCCAATGATCCGACGCTATATAATACTGCCTGGTCTCAGAAAGAAGAATCTCAAGGTAATACAGGAACTTGTTGGTGTTTCTCTACAACTTCGTTTTATGAATCAGAAATATTAAGACAAACAGGTATTGAAGTTGAATTATCAGAATTATATACTGTTTATTGGGAATATGTAGAAAAAGCACGTCGTTTTATTGAAAAACGAGGAGAATCAAATTTCACTGAAGGTTCTGAAGGTAATGCTGTTGCCAGAATAATGAAAGAATATGGAGCTGTTCCATTGAGTGAATATTCCGGATTAATAAATAATAGAAAATTCCATTCTCATGCAAAAATGTATGATGAAATGAATACTTTTCTGGAAGGATTAAAGTCCAACAAGGCCTGGAATATGGAATTTGCATTAGGAACTATAAGGTCTATAATGAATCATTACATTGGTGTTCCTCCTGTTGAATTTACTGTTGATGGAATATCATACACTCCCCAATCATATATGTCAAGATATCTTAAGCTAAACCCAGACGATTTTGTTGAGATTCTTTCATACAAGCAAGAACCTTATTGGCAACAGGTAGAGTATAAAGTACCTGACAACTGGTGGCATAGCAAAGATTATTATAATGTGCCGTTAGATGATTTTATGAAGATATTGAAGAAAGCCATTAAAAATGGATACACAGTAAGTATTGGTGGTGATGTATCTGAAACTGGATTTAGTCGCAAAACAAACTGTGCTATTGTTCCTGATTATGATATTCCATCTGATTATATTAATGAAGATGCACGTCAATTTCGATTTTCAAACGAAACAACAACAGATGATCATGGCATGCACTTAATAGGAATACTTGAAAACTATAAAGGTAAAGGCAAAGACTGGTTTTTGATTAAGGATTCCAGTTCGGGTTCACGAAATGTTGGTGAAGAAAATCCCAATTTTGGATACTATTTCTTCCACGAAGACTATATAAAATTAAAAATGATGGATTTTACCATTCATAAAGATGCTGTTAAAGGTATCTTAAAGAAATTTAAATAGCTCCAATCTTAAAAACACGTAATATGCATTAGAAAGTCTATTATATTACCTGGAGTAAATCGGAATAACATAAAATAACTAAAGGCTGTTCATACTAAGTGAACAGCCTTTTTTTATAACATTTTTAACAAATTCTGACAATCACACGGAAAAGAAAATTTAGATTAATATTTACTTAATTTTCATATTCTTATAAATTATTGATAAATTATTACTCCATAATTACACACTATTATATTATTACTATTTAATAACGGAAATTCTAATACACAAATAATCTGTCATCTAGACCTATATTTTATAAACTAAATATTATTTACATTATTATAAAATAATCTACATGCATTTTTAATAAAAATCAGTAACCTAAAATCTACAAAAAATGGAAACACTGAATTCAACTATCAATTTAAGCAGGTATGGCATTAAAAATACGCTGAACATTATCCACAATCCTTCTTACGAAGATTTATTTATAGAAGAAATGAATCCGAACTTAAATGGATATGAAAAAGGTCAGCAAACCAGTAGCGGAGCTGTTAACGTAATGACTGGGAGATTTACAGGGCGTTCTCCAAAAGATAAATACATTGTTTATGATGATATTACAAAAGATACAATTTGGTGGACAACTCCATTTGCACCCAACGACAACAGACCCCTTTCACCCAAAATTTGGAGTACGTTAAAACAGGAAGTTTCCAGCTTTCTATCAAACAAAAAACTATATGTAATAGATACTTATTGCGGTGCTAATAAAAACACTCAATTAAAAGTGAGGTTTATAACAGAAGTTGCCTGGCAAGCTCATTTTGTTACCAATATGTTTATCAGACCCACACAGGAACAATTAACACAATATGGAGAACCGGATTTCGTAGTATTAAACGCCTCTAAAATGACTAATAAAAATTGGAAAAAACAAGGATTAAATTCTGAAGTATTTACGATTTTTAATCTCTCTGAGAAAATGCAAATTATAGGAGGAACATGGTACGGAGGAGAAATGAAGAAAGGTATTTTTGCTATGATGAATTATTACCTACCACTTAAAGGAATTGCTTCGATGCATTGTTCAGCAAATACAGGAAATGAGGGTGATGTGGCCATTTTCTTTGGATTATCAGGAACCGGAAAAACCACTTTATCAACAGATCCCAAAAGAAAGCTAATTGGTGATGATGAACATGGTTGGGATGATGAAGGTGTATTTAATTTTGAAGGAGGTTGCTACGCCAAAACAATTAATCTTGATATGGATAGTGAACCCGATATATATCATGCTATTAAAAGAAATGCACTGTTGGAGAATGTAACTGTATTTAATGATGGATCAATTGATTTTTCAAATAATTCCATCACTGAAAACACAAGAGTATCCTACCCTATATATCACATTAATAACATTGTTAAACCAATTTCAAGAGCCGGGCATGCCAATAAAGTTATTTTCTTAACAGCAGATGCTTTTGGAGTAATGCCACCTGTCTCTATACTTAATCCTGAACAAACTCAATATCACTTTTTATCAGGTTTTACTGCGAAGTTAGCTGGAACAGAATTAGGTGTGCACGAACCTGTTCCCACTTTTTCTTCCTGTTTTGGAGAAGCTTTTCTTTCCCTGCATCCTACTGAATATGGAAATGAATTAATTAAGAAAATGAATTTACACAACACCAAGGCATATTTGGTTAATACAGGTTGGAATGGTTCTGGCGAAAGAATCTCAATTAAGGATACCAGAGCTATTATTGATGCCATTTTAGATGGTTCAATAGAAAAAGCAGAAACAAAAACTATCCCAATCTTCAACCTTGAAGTACCAACATATCTACATGATGTTAATCCTGAAATACTGGATCCGAGAGAAACTTATAGCAATCCGAAAGTTTGGACTGAAAAAGCAAAGAAGTTAGCCCTTTTGTTTCAAGATAATTTTAAAAAGTATACAAATTCATCAAAAGGGAAAAGCATAGAAAAAGCTGGTCCTCAGTTATAAATTAATTCTTGATAGAGCTGTTAACCTGAGCTCGATCCAAATTTTATCGAACTCAGGTTATTACATTTTATAAACGTAATAAATCTCTCTATATATACTATTCGTTTTCAATAAATCTATCCAGAATAGCTTCTAATAAGGTATTGGTATCATGAAAAAACAATTCCGCTTTTAGAATTTCTTTACCTGACATCACCAATTCCTGATTATCCATTTGAGCTAATTCATCTTTTAAAATATTTACCATACCTCGAGTTGTTTCAGGAGTTGCCTCTAAATGAAATTGTAATCCCAGAACATTATTTCCTAATAAAAATGCTTGGTTCTTAGTCACTTTAGAAGATGCAAGTAATTGTGCTCCTTCTGGCAAATCAAAAGTATCTCCATGCCA
Organism: Marinilabiliaceae bacterium; assembly: GCA_050290065.1. Classification (GTDB taxonomy): domain Bacteria; phylum Bacteroidota; class Bacteroidia; order Bacteroidales; family Marinilabiliaceae; genus Saccharicrinis. Next base: position 966 of record JBNKGY010000097.1, on the reverse strand, counting down.
ATGTAAAACCATCCATCTATTTTCCGGATCTAAACTACCCCATAATTTATCTCCCTTCTCTGTCAATTCAATTGGATACCATCCTATCTCCTGAATACCTGAAGGATATACTTTTGCCCCCATAGCTGCAGCTATCAACTGAGCACCCAAACAGATTCCTAAAACATATTTGTCAGACTCAATTGCCTCTTTAATAAACTCTTTTTCGTTATTTAACCATGTATACTTTTCTGAATCATATACTCCCATTGGCCCACCCATTACAACTAACATATCAAATGCATTTATTTCAGGAAGTGTTTCTCCATTATATAATCGAGTATATGAAACTTCAAAATCATTCCATTTAGCCCAATCTAAAATATAACCAGGACTTTCAAAATCGACATGCATTAAACAATGGATTTTCATCGAATACAATTTAAACTATAGAATTCTTGTTATTACTTGAGATGACACAAAAATAAGAATTACCTCTTCTTTATCAAGTCAAAAAATAAACCTTTATAAATTATATTTAGCAACTACTTCAAATAGAAATACGACTCAGATCCAAAAGCTATGTAGGTATAAACAAAAAAAGAGCAACCGGAAAAATCCAATTGCTCTTTTTTAAAAGTCGGCGGCGACCTACTCTCCCACAGTACGCAGTACCATCGGCGCTAACAGGCTTAACTTCTCTGTTCGGAATGGGAAGAGGTGGAACCCTGTTGCTATAACCACCTGAATATCTTTATTTCAGTATCAAGTATCAAGTAATGAGTATCAAGATTCTTTTACCTTTTGTAAATCATCTTTATACTTGTGTCTTGCGTCTTGATACTTATCAAGTTCTAGCTTGATAAAAACATATCAGCTCAATCAAAATCACTTGCCGTGCTTGTACACACCAACTAAAAGTTTCGGGTAATTAGTACCACTCGGCTTTGACATTTCTGTCTTTACACCTATGGCCTATCAACGTCA
>JBNKGY010000096.1:0-13939 GCA_050290065.1 Marinilabiliaceae bacterium | reverse complement strand
CGTCAGCGAGGCACTCAGCACCATCCTGGTAACAACGTAGGTATTGGAAAAGATCATACTTTGTTTGCCCTTATTGATGGTACAGTTACTTTCCGTAAAAAAAGAAACGATAAATCTTACGTATCAGTAGAACCTTTAGCTGCTGAATAAAAAGATTTGGAAAGATTTTAAGAGTCTCCTGATTTTGTTACTTTCGTAATGAATTCAGGAGATTTTTTTTATCCATATATCAACAATTAGAAAATACGCATAATGCTTACGCTAAAATTTATACAAGAGAATAAAGATGAGGTTGTTAAGCGCCTAAAAGTAAAGCGCTTTGATGCCTCCGAAGTAGTTGAAAATATTATTGCGCTTGATAATAAACGCAAGTCAACCCAAGCCTCTGTTGATCAAAAACAAGCTGAGATGAATAGTCTCTCCAAAGAGATTGGGATATTATTTAAACAAGGGAAAGCTCAGGAGGCTAACGAAGCGAAAGCAAAAACTGCAGATTTAAAAGACATTATCAAAGAATTGAATAATGTACTTGCTTTGACCAATAAAGAGTTGGATGCAGAGGTTGTTAAACTTCCTAATATTCCACACCCTACCGTAGTAGAAGGAAATAGTGATGAGGATAATGAGATTGTGAAAGAAGGTGGGATAAAAATTGAGATTGAAGGAGAAAAACAACCTCATTGGGATTTGATCAAGAAATATGATATTATTGATTTTGAGCTGGGAACTAAAATAACCGGAGCAGGCTTTCCGGTATATAAAGGGAAAGGTGCCCGTTTGCAAAGAGCTTTAATCAATTTCTTTTTAGACGAAGGTGAGAAAGCGGGTTATAATGAAGTTCTGCCTCCAATTGTTGTAAATGAAGATTCGGGTTTTGGTACAGGACAATTGCCTGATAAAGAAGGTATGATGTACCATGCCACCGCTGATAATTTATATTTAATTCCAACGGCAGAAGTACCAGTTACTAATATATACAGAGATGTTATTATTAATGAGGAAGATTTGCCATTGAAAAATATGGCTTATACGCCTTGTTTTCGCCGCGAAGCTGGATCATGGGGTGCGCATGTGCGTGGGTTGAACCGACTGCATCAATTTGACAAGGTTGAGATAGTTCAAATTTCACATCCCGATAAATCTTATGAAGCATTGGAAGGCATGGTTGCTCATGTTGAAAGTCTTGTGAAAAAGCTTGGATTACCTTATAGAATTTTACGTTTATGTGGTGGAGATATAAGCTTTACATCAGCATTAACTTTTGATTTTGAGGTGTATTCTGCAGCTCAGGAAAGATGGTTGGAAGTGAGTTCTGTCTCTAATTTTGAGAATTATCAGGCTAATCGCTTAAAATGCAGATTTAAGGGAAAGGATATGAAAAAGCCTGAATTGGCGCATACCTTAAATGGTAGTGCGCTGGCTTTGCCTCGAATAGTTGCTGCTATATTGGAAAATAACCAGACAGCTGAAGGAATCAAAATTCCTGATGTATTAGTTCCATATACAGGTTTTGATATGATTAAATAATATAAGAATAGTTCTCCTCCTGTTTGGGGAGGAGAATTCCTTGATAAAAGTAGATAGTTTCTTGCTGTACTTTACTTTTTAATTACCACCAATTTCATGTTTATATTTAATACTACGTTTGTTATAGCATTACCGAAATTCGAAAAGTGGGAATTTTGGCTTAAGAATTCATACATGCCTGTGATAAAGAATATTCTACCTGCTTGTGAGGTTGTTGCATTTGAAGTTATGACATCGGAAAATCAAAATGAAAAAACAATTTCAGTTCAGTGTAAAGTAGCTACACCTACAGATTTAGAAGTTGTTAATAAACAATCTCCGGTTGTTTTAGGACAAATGAATTCGGAGTTTGGGCAGGATGTATTGTATTTTAGTTCTATTTTAAAATCTTTATAAAAAGATATTGATAAAAGATCGTATAATATTAGGGATTGACCCGGGCACTACTGTTATGGGTTATGGTATTTTAAAAATAGCCAACAATAAGCCGGAATTAGTGTCGATGGGGGTGTTGGAGTTGCAAAAATATTCGGATCATTATCTTAAATTGAAAAAAATATTTGAAACTGTTATTCGTCTTTGTGATACTTATCATCCAGATGAATTGGCTATTGAAGCTCCTTTTTTTGGGAAGAATGTTCAGTCGATGCTAAAGTTAGGAAGGGCTCAGGGGGTAGCCATGGCTGCTGCATTATCTCGTCAGTTACCGGTGTTTGAATATGCACCATTAAAAATTAAGATGGCAATAACTGGAAGTGGTGCTGCCAGTAAGGAACAGGTTGCTAATTTTTTGACCAGATATTTAAAAATAGAGACAGAGCCTAAATATCTGGATGCCACAGATGGGGTGGCAGCAGCACTTTGTCATTATTTTCAAAATCAGCACATTAAGAAAGAAAAAACAGTGAAGAGCTGGAAAGAATATATAAATAAGAACCCCGGTAGGGTTAAAAAATAAAAGGAACCTAGATGGTTCCTTTTTTTTATCTTATTAATATCTTAGAAAATGTTATTTCTATAAATAGCTTTTAATTTTATCAGCAATTGCGATAAATTCTTCCGGTGTAAACTTTAACTTAGGATTTGAGAAGTTAATGTCACCTTCACTTTGAAGAGGAATTAAATGAATGTGAGCATGAGGTACCTCTAATCCTAATACTGCTACTCCAACTCTTTTTGAAGGAATAGCTTTGTCTAAGGCATTCGCAATTTTCTTTGCAAACACCATCATCCCTGCCAGTAATTGATCATCTATATCAAAAATATAATCAACTTCCACCTTAGGTATAATCAGTGTATGACCCTCCTGAAGTGGATTGATATCTAAAAAGGCATAGTAATTCTCATCCTCAGCTATTTTATAACTTGGAATTTCACCTATAATTATTTTTGAGAAAATAGTTGACATAACTGTGTGAGGTTAAATAGATATTTCAATAATTTCAAATGTCATGATACAGGAAGGAACTTTAATTTCAGCTTGATCACCAACTTTTTTACCTAATAAACCTTTAGCTATTGGAGTCGAAATTGAAATTTTACCTTCTTTAAGGTTTGCTTCACTTTCTGGTACCAACGTATAAGTCATAACGGCATTGGTTTTAAGGTTTTTAAGTTTAACCTTATTCAGTAGCTGCACTTTTGAAGTATCAATTTTTGATTCATCAATAATGCGAGAGTTCGCCAATATATTTTTTATTTTGGAAATTTTCATTTCAAGCATTCCCTGTGCTTCCTTTGCAGCATCATACTCTGCATTTTCAGATAAATCACCTTTATCTCTGGCTTCTGCAATTTGTGCAGATATACTAGGACGTTCAACAGATTCTAACTGATGAAGTTCTTCTTTTAATTTTTTCAAACCCTCTTCGGTAAGATAACTTACGTTTGACATCTTTCTTTCTCCTTAATAGTTTCTATATAAAAAAAATAAGAATCCCGGTATCCGAAACTCTTTGTTGCAAAGATATAAATTATGTGCTTATTAAAAAACTGTAATAGGCTTTGTGGCTAAAAGTCTGGGCGTTTTAATATTTCAGAGTATATTATTGCTTGTCTGGCATTAAACCAACTTTTAGATTCTTCAGAAGAAGTTTCTTCCTCTTCTCTCTTTATTTTATTTCTACTTGATATACGAGACATCTTCGATTCCATTTGTTTCATTTTTTCTTGAAACTCATCGGCAGTAGTTCTTGTCTGGGTTGGTTTAACAACTTCCTTAACAGATTCCATTTGCAGCGTTTTTTCAGTCTCTCCTTTTTCAGATTTAAATAACTGCTCAAAGTCTGGAATCACCTCATCAAATGGATCATTGCTGCTTGATGGAGCAGGTGTATCCTGTCTTTTCTGATTGCTTTTTTTAATAATGCTGAAAACAATAGCAATGATGGTAAAAATTATATATATGATTGTTCCAAAATCGTCCATGAATTTTATTTTGATACTAAGTTATAAAATATCTGTTAATAAATAATAATCAAACATTATATCATGTGTATATTATTTAGCAAAGCCTTGATGACTAATGCAAATTTCGATCATGATCCTTTGTGTCCATTTATTTTCTCTGGCTATGCCAGTTTTATCTGTTTATAAAATGTTTTAGAGAATGGTTTAGTATAAATAGCAATAAAGACGTTGATTTATAGTTATGTATGATACATATGAAAAAGTATTGGAAATGAATCATAAAAAGTTTGTATTGAAAATAATATCCTAATGATAGGAAATTATTTATGGGGTGCGAATTTTAGTATGTTTGCATTCTGTTTTTAAAATCACAAGAATGAAAAGTTTCTCCCATCATACCATCGTTGGATTGCTTATAATATTTTCAATAGCCTGTAGTAATGATATTGAAGAGGGACTTCCTGATATCCGCTTTAATTCAGTTCTGGAACTAATTAATATTGATCCTTTATACACGAAGAACAATCCATTTATAGTGACCACTGATAGATACGGAAATGGCATAGGGTTAGCAGGAGTTGTTATCTATAAAGTTTCTGCTGAAGAATTTTACGTATTTGAGCGTATGTGCCAATATGAAAAAAGTATTGAAGGTGTAGTGGAAATAAGTGAAGAAAATAATTTCATTTGTGAATGCCCGAATTGCAGTTCAAAATATATGGTAGCGGGTGAATTTGGAGATGTCATGGAAGGTCCAGCCAGTTTCGGATTAAAACGATATGATGCATTTGTTCAAGGAGATGATTTGGTTATTTGCAATTAATTTCAAGTATTTACAATCAAAACTCAATGGCTTAAAATCGTGCAATCCATCTTAATTCCAACCCTTTAAAATCTAATACTTCATAACAGACACCTGCGCTACAGGCAGGGCCGCCTCTACGTTCCCCGGCAAAAAGTTGTAGAGTATGATTATTCGTAGCTTTATAGCGCATATTAGCTCCAAACCACCATTTGTTTTTTTCTGTTATATAAGAGTCGTTGCTCCATTCTGTAATAATACCGGCATATAATTTTGATTTGTTTCTTGCTGTTATTGACATCATATAATTATTCACTCCATCATTCAGACGATTAAATTTCTGGCCTTCTCCTTCTATAATTATTCCCCATGATTTATTTACGACTTTGTCAAGGGCAAAGCCCAGAGTTATTCTGTTTTCTTCATCTTTAAATGGGTCATTGGCAAAGTCAGCAAATAGCTTTAAATCACTTTCGTTAAATACTAATCCTGAATACTCGAGGAAAAGTTCGTGATATCGATAATCCTTTACAAATTGATTTATTGCATAGGTATAATTAAAAGTGAGTAAAGAAAAAATATCTAATTGGTAAAATGTTTCCAGCTGAATTCCTTTTTCATCAGATGGTTGAAGCACATGCGTACTTCTATTTAGCAAAGGATAACTATGTTCCCGAACTAAAGCAGGAGGTTCATTTATACCTGATCCAATCAAAAATTTATTGTATTTTTTGTATTCGAGATTAGCTCCGAATTTCTCAAGAGATAAACTAATGTTTGCATATATTGCGGAAGCATCTTTCTCTTCATTTGATTTTCCTTCTCCATCCAAATATTCCGCATATCCCAGGTAGTAGTTCAGTGATTTTGAAATATTACCGGATAAGGAAAGCATTCCGTAATAGCTTTCTTCATAATCATTGAGAACTCTTAAGCCTGAGATTTCAATTTCTTGTTTGTTAATTTGATGATTTAACTCCATGCCGACAACTTCATCACTTCTGCGAAGCTCCCATGATTGTGTTGGAGGATAAAGGTTATTTAAAGTATAGCCCCATAATATCTTCAATGAATTTTTTTTGCCGGTAAATGTAAAGTTTCCACCGATGATGTCGGTATAGAAATATTGTTTCGTTCGAAAGGATAAATCTTCTATCACAGCTCCTGGAATTTCATAGTTTCGAAGTAAAATTCCTTTACCCAGTACTTCATTGTAATTTCCTAGTGTGATATTAAAATATTGGTTCTGATAATTGGCTCTTGCTTTTGATAAATCAAGATAATTTCGATCAGAATAGGGTGATTGATATAGTTGAACTTCAGTGCCCAGCTTTATATTCTTAATCTGATAATTTAAATCAACTTTTGAATATACAGAATGAAAAGAATTTGTGGATTCATTAGGTAATTTCCCGTATTGATAGTCTGTTAAAGCTGTGCCGCTGAATTGTGCATACGTGACAATGGGAATGACAGCATTGATTAAGAATGTATAAAAGTATTTTCTCATTGTAAAAGTTTATCAATCATACGTTTCAATTCGTCCTCATCACCTGGTGCATAACCCTCGTGTCTATATACTATTTTATTTTCACTGTTAATAATCAGTAAAGTAGGTAAGGAATTGACCTCCATGTTATTTTTAATATTCCCTTCCATATCAATAATTATAGGATAGGTAATATTTAAAGTGTTTACTAATGGTAGTGCTTTTGAAACACTTCTAGGTCCATCTACATTGATACCAATTACATTTACACTCTTTTTATGATATTCCTGAAAAACTTTTTCAAGTTTGGGCATGGCCTTTAAGCAGGGTTTGCACCATGATGCCCAAAAGTCAATTATAGTCAAGGAGTCACCTTTTATTTCTGAATAGGTGACCGTTTCCTTATGAATAGTTGATGCAGAGAAATCCCTTATGGTTTGAGCCTGTAGGGTAGCTGTTATCAATCCTATAAATATAGTGAAGAGTAATATTTTCATAAGTTTATTATTAACCATTGGTTATTAAATATTTACTTTGAGCATTTCAGTTTATTGGATTACAATAGAACTATAGATAGTGTCAGCAAGAAAACTCCATTTTTTTCGTTACTCTTGCTCTCAAAATGATCATTTACGGCAGTAAACTCACATTTTTCGAGCTTCGAAAGCCTCAAAAATGAAGCTTTTTTATCTGCCACTTGAGTAGTTTTCGTGCATGTACTAGATAGTATTTTTAATCTTAGTTGATATAATTTTTTACTACATCAATGGCTGCATTTAAATCGTTACTAACATTTCGGGTACCTTTAAACCGGATATATCCTTCCTTATCAATAACTATCAGTCGATCGTAAGTGGTGTTATAATCATTGGCTACCGATGCTCCATTTAAAAGCAAAGAGAATGTTGTATTTGTGCTGCTTCTAAATCCTTCTAATGATGCTTTTGATCCATTCCATTGGTCAATTCCTATTAGAACAAAATTATTATCTGCGCTATAAGTATTCACTAGTTTATTTTGTACTTCAGGGGCAACTCCCTTACAGGATGGACATGTATTCCCTAAAAAAAATAGCACAACGACTTTACCTTTATGTTGAGATAAAGAAACTGTTATACCATCAATACTACTTAAACTAAAATTCGGAGCTACCAATGCATTGTCATTATTATCTTCGCTATCATTGGTTGAATCATCCATATCATCTTCACTATCATTAGTTGAATCATTCATGTCGTCTTTGGAATCATCATTCATGTCAACCGGAGTTTTATTCTCCGGTACCGTTTTATCCTCTTCATCACATGAAACATGTAAAAAAGCGAAGAATAAAATCAGGGTAAAATAAATAATTTGATGTTGTCTCATAATTGTATACTTATAAAGTTTTGATATATCAGTCGGACAATTATGAAATCCTTACATGAATTATGAATCTTTTTTATGAGATATATTTATTCTAGCGTAAAGGGAAGGTGATTTTCTAAAATTTGTTAACGCCGGCTTCTTAGTGAAATTGGTATAATTATATAAAAAAAGCCCGGAGACTATCTCCGGGCTTTGGATGTATTTTGTTTGCAGAAAGTTATTACAAACGCGCTTTAATAGCTTTTGTTTCTGCTTCAAATCCTGGTTTTTCTAATAAAGCAAACATATTCTTTTTGTAAGCTTCAACACCTGGTTGGTCAAAAGGATTAACATCTAGTGTGTAGCCACTTATTCCACAGGCAATTTCAAAGAAATATAATAACTGCCCCAGATAATATGCATTAAGCTCAGGAATTTCAACCTTAATATTTGGCACACCACCATCTACGTGTGCAATTAAAGTTCCCAGTTCAGCCATTTTGTTTACCTGATCAATTCTTTTCCCAGCTAAGAAGTTTAAACCATCAAGGTTCGCTTCGTCAGTTGGGATCTCCATTGTTCTGTTGGCATTAGTAATAGTAATGATCGTTTCAAAAATATTACGAACACCTTCCTGAATCCACTGACCCATTGAGTGTAGGTCGGTTGAGAAATCTACAGCAGCAGGGAAAATTCCTTTGTTATCTTTCCCTTCACTTTCACCATATAGCTGTTTCCACCATTCGGCTACAAAATGAAGCTTTGGCTGGTAATTAACCAGAATCTCAGTTCCTTTACCATTTCTGTATAGTTCGTTGCGAACTGCAGCATATGTAGCAGCTGCGCTGTTTTCGCCTTCTTCAGCCGTGATTTTTTCCATATCCTGCGCTCCCTTTACCAATTCGCGAATATCAACTCCAGCAATAGCAATAGGTAACAAGCCAACAGGTGTTAAAACAGAAAAACGTCCACCAACGTCATCAGGAATTACATATGTTTTATAACCTTCTTGTGTAGCTAATGTTCTTAAAGCTCCTTTTTTTGCATCAGTAATGGCAACAATACGTTCTCTGGCTTCTTCCTTAGAGTATTTGTTCTCAAGCAGACCTTTTAATAAACGGAAGGCAATAGCAGGTTCAGTTGTAGTACCCGATTTAGAAATGACTACCAAAGCAAAACTTTTATCTTTTAGAAGATCAAGTAATTCTGCAGTATAATCTTCACCAATATTCTGACCGGCATACACAACCACCGGGTTTTTTCTGTCTGTGATTAAATGATCAAAGCTGTTTGATAGGGCGTCAATTACAGCTCTGGCACCCAGGTAACTTCCTCCGATTCCAATGACAACAACAATATCGGCTTTGCTTTTAATATTGGCAGCAGTAGCTTCGATATCTGCAAGTTGCACCTCGTCAATGCTAGTTGGTAAATTTACCCATCCAAGAAAGTCGTTACCCTTTCCGGTTTTTTCATACAAAGATTTTAGATGTGAGTTAATCTCACTTTTGTATCCTTGTACTTTCTCTTCAGAAACAAAGTCGAAAGTTTTTGAGATATCAATTTTTAAGTTTTTCATCATTAAATTGATTTTTATGAATAAGGACTATAATTATTATCGTAAGTTTTCAGTAAGTAATCGTATTTCAATAGAAGGGGAAATACGTTCGTAAATGATATTGTAAACTGCATCTGTGATTGGCATATTTACTTTATATCGTTCATTAATCTCTTTAATACTCTTAACTGCATAATAACCTTCTGCAATCATTAACATTTCCATTTGGGCATATTTAACTGAATATCCTTTCCCGATCATGGTTCCGAAAGTACGATTACGACTAAACTGAGAATAACCAGTTACCAATAAATCACCCAAATAAGCAGAACTTTTTATATCGCGGGTAATAGGATGCACTGTGTCTACAAATCGTTTTATTTCCTGAATGCCATTTGACATTAAAACGGCCTGGAAGTTATCTCCATAGCCCATCCCATGGCAAATACCTGATGCAATGGCCATAATATTTTTCAAGACGGCAGAAAACTCTGTACCATAGATATCATCTGAAACAGAGGTTTTGATATATCCGCTGTTTAATATGGAGGCAAATGAACGTCCTTTTTTAACATCCTGACATGCAATAGTCAGGTATGATAATCTTTCTAATGCGACCTCTTCAGCATGGCAAGGGCCGGATATGACTCCAATATTGTCAAGGGGAACATCATAAAATTTATTCAAGAATGTTCCAACAATCATATTCTCATCAGGTATCAAACCTTTTACGGCTGATACCATGAACTTATCCTTTATAGAAACCGAAAGTTCACTAAACGCATTTTTTAAAAATGCCGAAGGAATAGCAATAATAAGAATATCACTCTCTTCAACAATCTGATTAATATCAGAGTAAAAGTGAATATTTTCAGTGTTGAAATCAACACTAGTCAGATAATTAGGGTTGTGCCCATGTTTTCTAAACTTTTTGATGTGTTTAGGATTCCTGAAATACCAATTGAATTCCAGAACGTTGTTCATGAGCATCTTAGCTATGGCTGTTGCCCAGCTTCCACTTCCAATTATCCCAACTCTTGAAGATTCGTCCATACTATGTGATTATCCGCTGCTTTTTAGTTTGTCTGTAGGGGTGTTTTGCTAAGCTAACCAGGCTTTCACTTCATCTTGTGATGGGTTTTTGTAGCCTAGTTTGTTCTTTTTATTGTATCCGCACATTTCCTGATGAAGTACAGTTGGTTTTACTTCCTTTAATGCATCAATCTTTTTATATCCTAATTTCTGAATTACCTCAACCCATTCTTTAGTAATGCCAAGTTCGATGTATTTTTCTTCACTATCGTTTTCAACTTTCTTCTCAGGTTTCATTTGAGGAAAAAACAGTACCTCCTGAATCGATTGTTGATTAGTCATGAGCATGGCTAAACGATCAACTCCAATACCCATTCCGGAAGTTGGAGGCATACCGTATTCAAGGGAACGAACAAAATCAGTATCAATAAACATCGCTTCATCATCTCCTTTTTCAGATAATTTCAACTGATCCTGAAATCTTTCAAGCTGATCAATAGGGTCGTTTAATTCTGAGTATGCATTTGCTAACTCTTTCCCATTCACCATTAATTCAAAACGTTCTGTTAATTCCGGATTTTCACGATGTTTTTTACATAAAGGCGACATCTCAACCGGGTAATCAGTAATAAATGTTGGTTGTATGTAACTACCTTCACACTTCTCACCAAATATCTCGTCAATCAGTTTACCTTTACCCATGGATGGATCTGTTTCAACACCAAGATCTTCGCAAACGTTGAATAGCTCTTTTTCATTCATGCCTGCAATATCAATACCGGTATGCTCCTTAATAGAGTCAATCATTGAAATGCGTTTGAATGGACGCTTGAAGTCAATTTCATTTTCACCTACCTGAACCTTGGTTGTTCCATGTAATGCAAGAGCCACTTTTTCAATCATTTCCTCTGTGAAATCCATCATCCATTTGTAGTCTTTGTAGGCTACATAAATCTCCATTACGGTAAACTCCGGATTATGGGTTCTGTCCATACCTTCATTACGAAAATCTTTTGCAAACTCATATACTCCATCAAAGCCTCCTACAATTAACCTTTTTAAATAAAGCTCATTGGCAATACGCAGGTATAAAGGAATATTCAGAGCATTGTGATGCGTGGTAAAAGGACGCGCTGCCGCACCACCCGGGATTGATTGTAATATGGGAGTTTCTACTTCAAGGTAACCTTTATCGTTGAAAAAGTTACGCATGGTGTTGATAATTTTTGTTCTCTTTAAAAAGGTGTCTTTTACCTGATCATTTACAATTAAATCAACGTATCGCTGACGGTATCTTTGTTCTGGATCAGTAAATGCGTCATACACTTTACCATCTTTTGCTTTTACAATGGGAAGAGGCTTTAGTGATTTGGTTAAAACTTTAAATTCTTTAACGTAAACAGATGTTTCACCCATTTGAGTTTTAAAAACATAACCACGTACACCAATAATATCACCAATATCTAACAGTTTTTTAAATACTGTGTTATACATGGTTTTATCTTCCCCTTCACAAATATCATCTCTTCTGAAATATAATTGAATACGGCCTTGTTGATCTTTTAATTCAGCAAATGAGGCATTCCCCATAATACGACGGCTCATGATGCGACCGGCTAAAGTAATGTCCTTTAGGCTGTCTTGGTCATCTTCAAATATCTTTTTAATATCCTCAGAGTAATGAGAGATTTTAAACTCTTCGGCAGGGAATGCATTTATCCCTAATTTGTTTAACTCTTCAAGACTATTACGCCTTATCAACTCCTGTTCGCTTAGTTCAACGGTGCTCATTCTTATATTTTCAATTAGAATAATTTATTTATTCCCTCTGTAATTTTGGAAGCATCAAAACCACAAAATCAGAGAGATAGCTATTGTGTACTTTTCAAAAAATTAGTGAAAAATCGATGCAAAGATAATCATTAACCTTTAATTATGAAGTTATAAAGATGCTCTTCGAAGAACTTTAACTTATTTTTAAGTGTTTTATTCCAATAATTTAGCGTAAACATATTGAATACAGTGCTGGGTTTCAATTTTATTTAGCTATTTATTTTGTTTAATTTTATTCAAGTATCCAGCTAAGGGATGTAATTATGAGTTTGTTGAAATAGCACGATTTTATCCTTGCTGTTTATAGCGTGTAGATTTGTGTACTTTAATTATTTTGAGCATTAATAAAACTTGCAGAATGCAGTATTTATCATTTTTTTATATTTTTACCGGCCAATTTAACAACACGCAAAACATTTGAAATCTTATTACTTCATATTGGTAATTCTATTTTGTCACTTTTCGTATTCCTTTAGTCAAGGGCTATCAGGTTATAGTGAAAAAATTAATACCCATAATTATTTAACGATCCGGTTTCATGATGGATTGGTTGTTCCGCATCATACTTCAATGCTTTACCTTATTGAAGATTTTTCCAGAGGGTTTGAGATAAATTATGGTCGCAGGATTTTTGATGAAGATAATTGGAGATCGTTTTTTAATTATCCGGAGATAGGACTAGGGTTTCATTATGGAACCTTCGGAAATAATGAAGTATATGGTGTAGGATATGCACTTTTCCATTATGTCAATTATTCCATTTTCAGATCACAAAGACTATCTATCAATAACAAAATGGCACTGGGTATTGGTTACAATACAAAACCCTTTGATATTAATAACAATATTTATAATGATATTTCAGGTTCTCACTTTAATATTTTTATTGGATTGGGTATAAATATGGATTATCGATTTTCGAAGAGAATATCCTTATCGGTTTCAGGAGATCTGAGTCATATGTCAAATGGAGCAGTTAAAAGGCCTAATAGTGGGTTTAATACAATAACTGCAAGTCTGGGAACAAAGTATCATTTTAATACAGCGAATATTCCAAACATAAAAAAAGTAAGACCTTCGGATAGCGATAAAAATGAATTGCTAATTGTTGGTAATGTAGGCCGAAGTCAATGCGCTCCTTTTAATTCTCAGCAATATTGGAATGGTAGTCTTAGTATAAACTACCTCTATCATCTGAATCAGAAAAAAGCTATTGGAATTGGTTTTGATCAATTTTATTCAGAGGCTGCACCTTATGCATGGGGTAATTATGATAACAGATATAAGCCAGTTAATTATTCGCCTAAGCAATATTTATTTAATGGATTATTTGCCTCGTATAATGTATTTCTGGGACATACAACTATGTTTGTAAATCTGGGAGTTTATCTTTCATCAGGGGTTACGCCACCTCAACCTATATATCCAAGGGTAGGAGTAAGGCATCAATTCAGTAGACATTTAGTGGCAAGTTTTGGTGTTAAAGCAAGTTTTGTGCGTTCTGAGTTTCTTGAATTTGGATTGGGGTATAATATTAATCTTTCAAAAAGACACTAAATGAGATTGTTACTTATATTATTCATTACGATTGTGTTTAGTTCTTGTGAATATCTGGATAACCTTAACGCAAGTAGTGATCAAATAACGAGAGAGTTTAGCCATGAACCAGTAAAGTATATCATTATTGAAGCTCCCTGTCAGATTGAACTTCAACCTGATTTTTCAGAAAAAATATATGTAGATGGGTATGAGCATGTTATTAGTGGAGTACAGTTAAATTTCATGAACGATTCACTTGTCATAAATCATGAAAATAAACATTACCTGCAAAAAAGTAAATTACCGGTTCTAAGAATTTCAGCTTCGAATTTATATAGGATAGTGGCCTTTGCACCTGTTCAATTGGAAACAACAGAAACCTTATTTGCTTCCAGATTAGCAA
>JBNKGY010000095.1:0-13977 GCA_050290065.1 Marinilabiliaceae bacterium | reverse complement strand
AATAAATTGAGGCATAGCCTTAGTTACGACGATATTTTGTAACGCAGTATAAATTTAATAGAATGAAATTATAGCGCTAATATCATTGGGATATTGGCATAATAACCCGAGCTCTACATAAAATGATACAAGAAGCCGCCAGTTTATAAATTTATGCTTGCGGCTTTTTTATACGTTTGTGAACCTATCTGAACTTCAAGGTAAATTCAAGTATTTCGGGTCGGTTACCTATTCTTACGGGTGGTCCCCAGGTACCGAAACCTGTACTGACATAAAAATGAGAGTTACCTTTCTTTTTATATCCTCTGCTTATTTCAAATATTTTTTTCGTGATATAACCCAGTGGCCACAATTGTCCATGATGAGTATGTCCGCTTATTTGAAGGTCAATACCTGCTTGTTCTGCAACATCTAAATGATAAGGCTGATGATCTAATAATAGTATTGGTTTTGTTTTGTCAAGAGAGTCTGTTAATTCAGCTACTTGTTTTCGGGGTGTTTTAGTGAACGAATTTTTGTCTCTGTCTTCTCTTCCTGTGAGATAGAAGCTATTGTTAATTAAAATAGAACTGTCCCTAATTATTTGTATCCCATGTTCCTCCAGGTATTTAACGGCTTGTTCTGCTCCTCCAATATATTCATGATTACCGGTTATGGCATATATGCCCAGTGGAGCTTTTAATTTTAAAAGATTTTTGCCAAGATTCTGTTCTATTACCGGTTTTAAATCTTCATCAACCACATCTCCAGCAAATAATATGATATCAGGATTTAATGAGTTGATGGTTGTAACCAATTTATTGGTTTTTCGTGGCCCGATAATCGTACCCAGGTGAATATCTGATGCTGCAACTATTTTTAGCGTTTCATATTCACCTCCATCTTTATCAATTTTAATTGTTTTTTTTACAATTTTGGGAGACCAGGCATTAATATGACCAATAGCAACAATTAATACTACTGCTCCGGAAATCACATAGGTAGTTATTAGTTTGGTATGTGAATAGTTGTCTATCCAATGATTGGGTAAATAATGGAATAGGTGATTGCTTAAACGAATAAGATCAGTGCAAATCAAAGCCAGCACAAAATAGAGCATTCCAGCAAACCAAAAGGCACCGACCCAGTGTATAAAGTTTGAAACCGGGGAATACCATAGTTTCTCCAGAAATCTACCTGCGGGATATGCTAAAACCAGGAATAACATTATTATTCTGAACCAGTTTATTAGTTGTGGAGCAGACTCTAAACCTTGAACTCCTCGTTTGTAGATATATAAATTAACTATAAAGTGAATGGTAAATATGATGGAGAAGAAAATCAAAAAACGCATATTTTTCATTTTTTACTGAATTGTTAAATTAACAATAATTGAGTTTTTACCAATAATCAGGTTCATAAAGTAAGCTAGTTGTGGTATATCAAATATAATAGATATAGTTTAGCTTCTCATTTAAAAATGTTTAAACAGTATATTTTATATTCTCCTATCTCATATAATTATTCAATAAATATTCTTTTAAATAATCGTATCATCCAATGTGAGTTTTTTTCTGGTGTCTTCTTAAGATAGTCAGATAAATTATTTATTAATATCTCTGCACTTTGATATCGGCCTTTTATTCCATTTTCGAGTATTTTCTTTACTTCTCCCGGATCCAGTAGTCGCGGTGGGCGTGGGAATCTTTCTTTGTAGAAGGACTTTTGCAGTATTGAAAATAACTCATCATTTATGTTTGATGGTTTAGGAATAGGATAGGTGAGTTGTAAATTGATAAGTATTTCTGCATTACAGTCGTATAATGGTTTCTTGTGGGTTAATGCCTCAAGAAGGCAAATCCCAGATGAAAATACATCCATAGAAGGAGAGTATAGTTCAGTGTATTTTAATATTTGTTCCGGAGGGGAATAGATCAATGAAAATCCTTTTGGTGGAGCTTCTCCTGATATAGGTATTCGTAATGCTCTTTCAAAGTCAATAAGTGCAATGTTTTTGGGACTCCAGTACTTGGGATTTAATCCGGGTTTATGTCGAATAATAATGTTGGATGGTTTAATGTCTGCATGTATAATTCCATTTTGGTGCATTGTATTCAGTATCTTTAATAGCTCAATAAACATCTCAATAAAAAATCTCTTTGAAATATGAGCATATTGAAATGTTGTGCTTAGTACCGATTTTAAATCGCTGCCGGTAAAATATTCTCTAACAATGAAGTGTTTATCTTTTAATGTTAGGTATTCCGAGAGGGGAGTCTGTTTTAATTTAAGTAGATTAATTTGGTTAATAATGCTTATTGTTTCTGGTGGTGGAGGTGCATGTAAACATTTAACAATAACCAAAGATCCGGTAGAAACTTTTATGCATAAGTAAGTTTCACCAAATTTGTTTTTTGCTAACTTCTTTTCAATTTTAAAATCGTTAGTCAGTAGTAATTCAGTCATGTTATATAGTGCTTGCGATAAAACTCATGCTTTGATAAGAGAAATGTTCAGTAAGAAAAGATCTTTTATATTTTTGAAAAACAGGAGTTCACCTTCGTTGTTGACTGTTTTTTGAATAATAGAAACTAAATTATTGAACATTTCTTACAGAGACTATGTGTGTGGTATTCAGGAGGATGATGTATCCTCCTGAATAGGTTGGTTTACTTTAAATAACTATCGAGCCATCTAAAAAACTCTCTATGCCATAATATCCCGTTTTGCGGAGATAAAACCCAGTGGGATTCTTCCGGGAAGAATAAAAAACGTGCTGGTATATCCCTTAAGATAGCAGAGTTAAAGGCACCCATTCCCTGAGTGTATGGTATTCTAAAATCTTTGGCTCCATGAATAACTAAAATTGGAGTATCCCAATTGCCGATGAATAGATGAGGAGAATTGGCATACGTTTTTTGCGCTACCTTGTTATCCTTATCCCAATATGGACCCTTCATATCCCAATTCACAAAAAACATTTCTTCGGTAGTGGAATACATCTGCTCAAAGTTAAAAATTCCGCAATGAGATATAAATGTTTTAAAACGTTTCTCGTGGTGTCCGGCTAACCAATAAATTGAAAAACCACCATAACTGGCTCCAATTGCACCAAGCTTATTGTTATCTACGTAGGGTTCCTGAGCTAATGCATCAATTGCTGAAAAATAATCCTTCATATTCTGACCACCATAGTCGCCACTTATTTGTTCATTCCATTCCTGACCAAAACCGGGTAATCCCCTTCTGTTTGGAGCTACAATAATATAATCATTGGCTGCCATTAGTTGAAAATTCCATCTAAGGCTCCAAAATTGACTAATAGTGCTTTGAGGTCCTCCCTGACAATATAATAACGTTGGGTATGTTTTGTTCGGATCAAAATCCGGAGGGTAAATCACCCAGGTTTGCATTTTCTTATTGTCGGTGGTTGTAATCCATCTGCTTTCAACTTTACCCATTTTAATTTGTGCAAGGGCATCCTTGTTGGTGAAGGATATTTCCTTATCTTTTCCGGTATTAACATCCACCTTATAGATTTCTTTCGGTTGATTCATAGAGCCTTTTATGGCAATTAATGTATTGTTTGCAGGCAATGCAGAATAGTAATTATGCATTCCTTTTGTAATTTGTGTAATCTCTTTACTGGTAATGTCAATCTTATAAATTTCGTCAGTTCCCTTATCATTACTGATAAAGAAGATGTAATCAGATTTTGGAGACCAGGCCAATGAGTTAGCGTTGTTATCAAACTCAGTTGTTAAATCCGTTTTTTCACCGGTAGCCAGATTGAGCGTATATAATCTGTTTTTATCAGATTCGTATCCATTTCTTTCCATACTCTCCCAAGCCATATATTTTCCATCCGGAGAAAATACAGGATTCATATCATACCCCATCATTCCAACAGTTATATTCTCAGTGGTATTGCTCTTGGTGTCAAATAGGTATATATCTACGTTTGTGGATTCTGCATATGCTTTTCCGGAAAGTTTTTTACAGCAATAAGCAAGCTTTTTTGAATCGGCAGACCAGGCTAATTGTTCAATTCCTCCAAACGGTTTTGTAGGACTATCGAACCTTTTTCCTTCCAATATCTCGATGTGTTTTTGATTCTCTATTGTCCCGTTATTCGTTAGTGCAATAAAAATATGACTATATTTCCCATCTTCCCATCCGTCCCAATGTCTGTACATGATGTCATCTTCTATTCTTGCGTTGG
This sequence comes from Marinilabiliaceae bacterium, assembly GCA_050290065.1. Classification (GTDB taxonomy): domain Bacteria; phylum Bacteroidota; class Bacteroidia; order Bacteroidales; family Marinilabiliaceae; genus Saccharicrinis. The sequence goes on along the minus strand of JBNKGY010000095.1, from coordinate 9,776 downwards.
CTTTAGGTAAATCAGGATATAGATCATGGATTGTTTTATCTATAAGAACCTCTTTGGTGTAGGCTAGTTGTTTTAAATCTGGAGAATAAAGATAATTGGTAATCCCGTCTTTAATGTGGGTGATTTGTTTTCTGTTTGTACCATCCAAACTTATTTCCCATAACTGGACTTCTCCTGATTCAGAGGATAGAAAATTAATCATTTTACCGTCAGGCCTGTACGTTACGCTGGATTCATTTGCTTTTGTGTTCGTAATTTGAGTGATTTTTTCAGATTCGATTTCAATAGAATAAATGTCGCTGTACGATTTATTCTCCTGAATATCAGTATACGAAATAGTGTATAATACATACTTCTGATCAGGAGAAACAGATACCTCATTAATCCGACCTAATTCCCAGATAGCTTCAGGTGTTAATCGGTTATTTTTAAGCGTAATGTGTTTGTTGATATACCCAGTTTTATCTGAGGAAGGGGAGCATCCTAAAATAAGGGATATCAATAGAATAAATAATGTTTTATGCATTTTATTAAGTGTTTTTGTTTGTTCTGGCAAGATAAAAGCTTTTTTATAAAGTTTAAAAATCTATTTAATAATTGATTTCAATTCATATTCATTACATATACGTCATTATTCAACTCTTTTTTTGATGATTGTTATTACATTGGGCGTTTTGATATTAGCAGCAGTAGGCACTGTTATGTTCGGGTAAAGTTTTTCTAAACCAATAGTAATGCTGGCAAAAAAACTCCAAATGTCAGATGGAGATTTGGCAATGACTTTTAGCAAAACCCGTAAAGTATGAGATTGGTGTTTTGCAGGAGTCGTTAAAAATTACAATTGATAAGCTACGACAAGTTATCAGTGAAGTGGTTGGTGAATCGTATAATGTAGCTACAGACAGCTTAGAAATGAGAAAAACAGCAGATCACATGTCTCAGAGAGCGAGTGAACAATCTGCTTCTGCAGAAGAGATTTCAACATCAATTGAGGAAATGGCTGCAAATATTCAATCGAATACTGATAATGCAGATGTATCTGAAAAAATTAGTATTCAGGCACTGGAAAGAATGAATGTAATTCAGGAAGCCATGAAACAAAATCTGGGTTCTATGCAGGCCATTAAGGAAAAAATAAGTGTGATTAACGACATTGTCGCTCAAACAAACTTATTAGCACTGAATGCTGCAGTAGAAGCTGCTAGTGCCGGAGAATATGGAAGGGATTTTGCAGTAGTAGCTACTGAAGTGCGAAAGCTATCTGACTATACCCAAAAAGCAGCCTCTGAAATTGATAGTTTAACATCTGTAAGTTTAGGAGCTGCTGAGGAATCATGGGAAAATCTTGAACAATTATTGCCTGATATTCAATCAACAGTTGAAAGGAAAAGAGAGATTTATGTTTCCAGTAAAGAACAGTCGGCAGGTGCAAGGTAAATCAATAATTGCCGTACAGGTGTTTGTTGGAGTTACGTCTCAAAATGCAGCAACCTCAGGAGAATTGGAATTCAGTTCAGAAGAATTGGCACGCCAATCTGATCAGCTAAAAGAGTTTATCTGTTTCTTTAAATTGAAGTGAATTTCGGGTGTAATTATTTGGGGTGAATTAGTCTGTTGAACCTTGATCAATTTCTTCAAGAATTGATTCTCCTTTGGAGAGATCTTTACAGGTTCATTGCCAGTGTTCAAAAATACGAATTCTGCCATCTTCGAGTATTTTCGGGTGTGATACAAAGACTCCCGTAAGTAGTTCATTTTTGTATTTCGTATGGCGGTATTGCATTTGGAGACAACCTTTTTTATCAACAGTGGCAGTCAGGCTTCCTGATTTGATGGTGCCACCTTTATAATCCGCAGTAACAAAATTTTCAACTTGCTTATAGAAAAAAATAGTATTTTCATCGGTATCTCCATTTGCGGTATTGCTCACCGTTTTAAAGATTTTATTGTTGTAATTGATCACGGGGGGTAGGGGAGGTTTGTGTTTGTAATCAGTATTATAGCGTAAAATTAGCACATAACAATTTATTTGGAAAATAATCAAGTAATTGCCTCACCTAATTATTCGCTGTTTTTTTGTTTTTATTATTAATTAATGAATAGATGTAGATTCCGATGGCCATCCATATGGATGTAAAAGCTATCAGTTGTTCTGTTTTAAATGGCTCATGATAGATAATAACACCGATAAACAGCATCATTGTGGGAGCTATATATTGAAAAAAACCAACCGTTGTTAGATCTGTCAGTTTAGCTCCTTTTGTAAACCAATAAAGAGGTAGAATAGTGATAATCCCGGTACCCATCAATAATAGAATGGTGGAAAAGTTATAGGTGTCTGTTGAAAAAGTAGGATTGTTGAAAGAATAGATTAGGAAGATTATGGCAGCCGGTGATAAAACTGCGGTTTCAAAAGACAGTGAAGGCAAGGTTTCCACGGGCGTTGTTTTTTTTAACAAACCATAGAATCCAAAGGAAAAGGCCAATATAAATGAGATGAAAGGAAATTCACCTGATTGCATTGTAAGATAAGTCACTGCAGAAAATACAATAGTTAAGGCTGTTATTTTTAATCTTGTCAGTTTTTCTTTAAGTATTACAATGCCCAGAAACATATTTACAATAGGGGTGATATAATAGCCTAAGCTTGCCTGCACTATTTTGTTGGTGTTTACAGCATAGATAAAAAAGCCCCAGTTTAGTCCTATTAATATAGATGTTGCTAATAAAGCATATCGATGTTTTTTGTTATTCCAGAGTTTTTTAAACTGAAGTTTACGAGTGGCATATAACCAAAATACTAGAATAATAAATGACCAGATAATTCTATTAGCAAGTAATTCCCAGGCATTAACATGTTTTAATGATTTCCAATAGATAGCTAAAACACCCCAGGCTAAAAAGGCCTGTATGATGTATAAATAACCTCTAAAACTATTGTTTTTTTGTATCATTTATTATGGATAAAAAAAACCGGGAAGCTCCCGGTTCTTTAAAGTTTAAAATATTGCTAGACTCTTATTGTGAGTATACAATGATACCCTGTTTTAGCCTTATTATTGTTTGCTATGTGTGGCGTCAATAATTTTTTGTTCCAATTCGTCCATTAATTCCGGATTATCTTTTATCACAGATTTAACAGCCTCTCTACCTTGTCCAAGTTTGGTTTCTCCATAACTGAACCATGATCCACTTTTCTTTATGATTTCCATATCAACACCGATGTCAAGGATTTCACCTACTTTTGAAATTCCTTCACCATACATAATGTCAAATTCAGCCTTTCTGAATGGAGGGGCAACTTTATTTTTAACCACCTTAACACGAGTGTGATTACCGATCACGTCTTCTCCGTCTTTGATTTGAGATACTCTTCGGATATCTAATCGCAATGAAGCGTAGAATTTTAATGCATTACCACCGGTTGTTGTTTCCGGGTTTCCAAACATAACACCTATTTTCTCACGCAACTGGTTAATGAAAATACAGCATGTGTTTGTTTTATTGATTGTTGAAGTCAGTTTTCTTAAGGCTTGAGACATTAAACGAGCTTGTAATCCCATTCTGGAATCACCCATTTCACCTTCAATTTCTGCTTTTGGAGTCAGCGCTGCAACAGAGTCAATAATAATAATGTCAATGGCAGATGAACGAATTAGCTGGTCTGTAATTTCCAGTGCCTGTTCACCATTATCAGGTTGAGAAATTAATAAATTTTCAATATCAACGCCTAATTTTTCTGCATAAAATCTATCAAATGCATGTTCAGCATCAATAAATGCAGCTATCCCTCCTTTTTTCTGAGCTTCAGCTATTGCGTGAATAGCTAAAGTTGTTTTACCCGATGATTCAGGGCCATATATTTCAACAACTCTACCTTTGGGAAAACCACCTACTCCAAGAGCAAGGTCAAGTGATAAAGAACCAGTAGGAATTGTAGGTATATTCACAACAGCTTCTTCTCCCATTTTCATGATAGTTCCCTTACCATAGGCCTTATCAATCTTATCCATGGTAAGTTGTAATGCTTTTAATTTCTCTTTATTAACTTCTTGTTTTTCTGCCATCTCTTTTGTTGTAAGTGTTTATCTCTGAGTTATTCAATATTTAATTCAGAATATATTTGGTTAGTATGATCTTTGGTTTTGACTTTATTTATTATTTTTTCAATAATGCCTTCTTCATTTATAACATAGGTTGTTCTTAAAACTCCCATATATTCTTTTCCATACAATTTCTTTAATCCCCAGGCATTATAAAGCTCAAGTATTTCATGAGTGGTATCTGCAATTAAATTAAACTGCAAATCATATTTTGCAATAAATTTTTGATGCGAAGCTTCTCCATCCGGGCTTACTCCAATAACCTCAAATCCTTTATTAATCAGCTCATCATAGTTTTCATTTAAGTTGCATGATTCAGCAGTACAGCCGGGGGTGTTATCTTTGGGGTAAAAGTATAAAATTACTTTTTTTCCGGAATAATTTTTTAGTGAAATCGTTTCTCCATTTTGATTGACACCGCTAAAATCTGGGGCTTTATCGCCTTCTTTTAATACATTCATGATAAATAATTTTCAGGTTACAAATATATTCCATAAAACGAATATATCTGTGCTTGGTTCATAAGATATTAATCTTATACTTTCATAAAAACAGTTTCGCAATTCTGTATATGGGATTTAATGTAGTTTTATGCCCACATTAACTTCTTTTTAAAATTGAAGGATAAAGATAAAAAACTCAGTCATTAATAGTGTCGTTTTTTATATCTACTTTATGCAGCTATGTCCTGCTTGTTTATAAATGTTCCTTCAAATACATAGTTTATTAGGCTTATATTTATATTTTTGACAGGGATTTAAAGAAATAAATAAAAAAACAACATGACAGGATTTCAACGCACTATTATTATTTTGATGGTATTTTATGTGGGTGGGTATAGCTATGTTTCAGGACAGGAAAAGGCTTATTCTCCGCAAGAGGGGCTCGAATTATTTAAATCAGGGAATTATGTAGAGGCAGAAAAAGCCTATGAATATTTATTGGAAAAGTATCCTAAAGATTCCAAGTATAATTTTTATATGGGGATTTGCGAAATGAAAAATCGCAGCAATATGCCTGAGGCCATTAAAAGATTAAATTATTCGCGAATTAAGAATGTTAGTAAGGATGTATATTATTACTTAGGAAGAGCCCATCATCTTTCTTATCACTTTGATGAAGCGATTAGTAATTATAAAAAGTTTATCCAGTATGCTTCAAATACAGATAATAGAGTTGATAAGGCTGAAGGTTATATGGCTGAATGCGAGAATGGTAAAAAGATTTCAACGAAAATTTATAATATTAAAGTAATTGATAAAACTATTACCCCCAAGAAGGATCTTTTAGAAAGATATTATCCGGCCAAGGATGTAGGTAAACTATATAAAAATGGTGATTTTTTTGAATCAGGGGTTAATCCTTCAAATATCATGTTTGAAACAGAACGTGGCGATATGGTATATTTTACCATGAAAACCAATGAGGAAGATTCGATGAGTATTTATCGAATGGTAAAGCTGATTGATGGATGGGGAAATAGCGAAAGTGTCGGAAGTCCGGTGAATTCAGTATATAATGATGCTTACCCTTTTATTGGAACAGATGGTTTAACCTTTTACTTTTCCAGTGACCGTCCAGGAGGAATGGGTGGATTTGATATTTACAAAGTATACTACGATAACGTATCTCAAAGTTTTCTGGAGCCCATTAATATGGGCGTACCTTTTAATTCTCCTGATGATGATTTTTTGTTTGTTTCGGACGAATTTAATAAGGTGGCCTGGTTTTCATCCAATAGGGAAACTTCAGGAGATCAAACAACCGTATATACAATAGAATGGGATGGGACACAGGTGCGTAACATGGTTGATAATACCAATCAAATAAATGAGGCAGCTCAGTTAAATGTTGTTGTCGATAGTGAGGTAGATATTAAGGAAGGGGATGATTTTACCTATAATCATGATAAAAGAGCAACGGTTAATAAAGGGGCCTTCAGCTTTGAAATTAATGATACCATTATTTATACAAAATTTGAACATTTTTTAAATGCCGAGGCGCTGGAATACTTCAAAAAGGGGCATCAACTCAAGCTGGAAAAGGATAGCTTATCTAAACTCATGAAAGCAAAAAGAGGACAGTATAGCACAATAAATAATTCTACAGAAAAAAGTAAGATTGTAAATGAAATATTAACACTGGAGAACCAGGTGTATAGTCTGGATGATAAAGTGGAAGAAAACTATATGTATTCACGCCAAAGGGAGGTGAATGAAATATACAACCGGATAGAAGCAGGTACATTTAATCCATCAAAACAGGTGCAGTCTGAATCCCCTGAATCTTTATATATCGATGGCATTTTTATTCCGGAGAAATATTCAGTCTATACTATTGATGAATTCGAGCGTTATTATAGCAAGTATCAAAAGATGTATGAAAAGTTGTTTTCTAAAAATGATAAAAAATCGCTGCGTTATGCCGATTCATTATATGTGTGGGCTAATATTTTAAATCTGGAGTCTTCACAGTTATTAGCGAAATCACATCAAACAGATGAAGAAACAAAGGTTAAACTTAGTGAGTTGATAAAACGTGCCAATGGTCATGAAGAAGAACCGGAAGAATCAACCAACGAAAAGTTAATTAAAGAATCAAAACAACTAAAAATATTATCCACCAGAATATATCATAAGGCACTGGATAAAAAATATCCCATTTATTGGTTAAAACTGAAAGATATATCGGCAAAATTAGATAATGATAAAGGTTCGGCAATTGAAGAATTAAATCAACAAGGAAATGCGTATTACAGAGAAGCTAAACGTGCTTTGAATACAGTTGGGGGATTAAATATCGAAGACTTTGAAAAGGCAGGCACAATGAAAAAAGCTGCCATTGAAAGTCAGGAAAATGCATTACAACTATATTGTGATATGCTGGATCAAGGATATACACCAATACAGCAGGAAAGAAAGCCTGTTAATGGAGTTGTACAAAAGAGCTATAGTGAAATTCACAGCGGGGAGCAAAACCCGATAGAAACAACAAAGGTCGAAAAAGAGCCTGAAACTGTTTCAGCGAAGGTAGTGAATTCCAATACTGAGTTAAATGATGAGTATCGTATACAGATAGGAGTCTTTAGAAATCCACCCAATTCAGAAGCTTTGTCAAAAATTGCAGCAGTTACTTCAATTGAGTTGGAGGACCGTGGTTTAACAAAGTATTTTTCAGGACATTATAAAACCAAAGATGAGGCATTAGGAGCTATATCACAAGTTGTTGAGGCAGGATTTGTAGGTGCATTTGTCGTGTATTTTAAAGAAGGAAAACTATCGGCAATGCCCAAATAGCAAGTATGATAAATAAATTTAATTAAGGATGTTAATTTGAATAAAAATTGTTAATTTGGAATATAAATTATTAAGTGATGGTATCTTTTGGAAAAAAATGGAAAAGAGATGATCAGAGTAAGAGTAACAAGGATCATAAATCATTGGTATTACACAATGATAGTATACATTCATTTGATTATGTAATTGATACATTGTGCGAAGTTTGTGATCATGATGATGTACAGGCTGAGCAATGTGCATTTATAACTCATTTTAAAGGAAAATGTCAAATTAAAGTTGGTTCATTGGATGAGCTTTCTCCTTTGTTGAGCCGACTGTCAAATAAAAAACTATTAGTTACCATAGATTAATCTTATGTCAACCGTAATTATTGTTCTGTTAATCCTATTGGGATTATTTCTTTTAATTCTTGAATTTTTTGCATTACCCGGTGTTACAGTTGCTGGACTTGGCGGAGCACTTTTTATTGGTGTTGGAATTTTTATGGCTTATAAAAATTTTGGAAATGCTGGTGGTAATGCCACCTTAATAACTACAATCTTAATTTCAGTGTTGTTAATTGTATGGTCCCTAAGGTCTGGTACATGGAATAAGCTGATGCTCAATTCTTCAGTAAGTAGCAATGTTGAAGTAAAGGAAGATAGTGATATCTCAATTGGCGACGAAGGTGTTGCTGTTACACGCTTAAACCCAGTTGGGAAAGCAATTGTCAATGGGCATACAATAGAAGCCAGGTGTCCCGGACATTTTGTGGATGCCAATACAAATCTTATTGTTACAAAAGTTTTTAAAACACATATAATCGTTAAACCTAAAATTTAAAAAACATGGATGATATTGGAGGTCTTGGATTTTTTGGCCTATTGGCAGTAATAATAGTACTGTTTTTCTTATTTCTCTATTATGTACCTGTGATACTATGGTTCTCAGCATTAGTCTCGGGGGTGCGAATTTCACTCGTTCAACTGGTTTTGATGCGTGTACGTAAAGTGCCGCCATCTATTATAGTTAGAGCCTTAATAGAAGCAACAAAGGCAGGAATCAAGCCAATAAAAAGAGATGAGCTTGAAGCTCACTTTTTGGCAGGAGGACATGTAACCAGTGTTGTACATGCACTTGTGTCAGCAGCTAAAGCAAATATTGATTTAAGTTTTCAGATGGCCACAGCTATTGATTTGGCAGGGCGTGACGTTTTTGAAGCGGTACAAATGTCTGTAAACCCAAAGGTTATTGATACACCACCAGTTGCAGCTGTAGCAAAAGATGGAATTCAGCTTATTGCAAAAGCAAGGGTGACTGTACGTGCAAGTATTAAACAATTAGTAGGGGGTGCCGGAGAAGAAACAATCTTAGCTCGTGTAGGTGAAGGTATTGTATCATCTATTGGTTCATCATTATCTCATAAAGCCGTATTAGAAAATCCGGATTCTATATCAAAAGTAGTATTGGAAAAAGGATTGGATGCAGGAACTGCGTTTGAAATATTATCCATTGATATTGCTGACGTTGATATAGGTAAAAATATTGGTGCGGTGCTACAAATCGACCAGGCAGAAGCTGATAAAAATATTGCACAGGCTAAGGCCGAAGAGAGAAGGGCTATGGCTGTTGCGGAAGAACAGGAAATGAAAGCCAAAGCTCAGGAAGCTAGAGCTAAGGTAATAGAAGCTGAAGCGGAGGTTCCATTAGCTATGGCTGATGCGTTCAGATCTGGAAATTTAGGTATCATGGATTACTATAAAATGAAAAATATAGAAGCTGATACATCAATGAGAGATTCGATTTCGAAGACTCCACCGGATAAACCAGAAAAAAAATAATAAAATGTAAAGGGGCTGTAAAGCCCCTTTTGTTTTGTGAAACAATAAATTACATATTGTGAATATTTTTATTGTGTTTTTAGGGATAAAAAAAATACAAAAATTTATTGCGACATTAAAACATTTTTCTACATTTGCACTCGCAATAACGAAATGAGTATTGCAGATGAGGTTTGAAAGTAAACCTTGTTTACCACGGAGAGGTGGGTGAGTGGCTGAAACCACCAGTTTGCTAAACTGACGTACGGGCAACCGTACCGGGGGTTCGAATCCCCCTCTCTCCGCAAATTAATTGAAGTTTCTACGGGGTGTAGCGCAGTCCGGTTAGCGCACCTGGTTTGGGACCAGGGGGTCGGGAGTTCGAATCTCTCCACCCCGACAGAATATTTCAAATAATTAGTAACCGTTTCGGGGTGTAGCGCAGTCCGGTTAGCGCACCTGGTTTGGGACCAGGGGGTCGGGAGTTCGAATCTCTCCACCCCGACGAGATTAAATATTAATTATCTCAAAAGCCTGTAAATCGTATGATTTACAGGCTTTTTTATTTTGTTTCA
>JBNKGY010000094.1:0-14045 GCA_050290065.1 Marinilabiliaceae bacterium | reverse complement strand
TCGTATTGCCTCAATATGTCTTCTTTATTCGTTCACCTTTCGTTCAAAGCGGGTGCAAATTAAAGGACTTTATTTTGCTTTTCCTAATATGAAACGAAAGTTTTTTGCCCCTCACATACAACAAAGATTTAATAACCACTATATCAACAATTTACCTGCACAATCTTTTTTTTATCAAAAGAAACTATTGCCTGTTCTATGCTGAAGTCTTCAACCCACAGTGTTTTTTTGCCGGAATACAACATAAAGAGAAAGTGAATTTAATAATACAAATAGGATACTCCATGTAGAAATACGCCATAACTACACTTTATGCTTGTATTAATTTCTACAAAATTAAAACCGAGAAAAATTACATCTATAAAAAAAGAGAGCTACTATACAACCAAAGCAACAAATAACCCCAACAAATCAAATCCCCTTATGTTATTAATCTCAAAATAAATCTATACCTTGAAAACATAAATTCTAAAATACAGAATTGTTCAGGCAAAATTGATGATGTTTTGTGCTGTTTGTTGTGATAAACTATCTGATACCTTCAGATAATTTTTTAGAAAACTTTGAATCGCATTATTCCAGGACACATCAACATTTCGCGATTCTACATACATATTAAATGCATCATCAGCAATTTGAAGTGCATAACTACCAAAACACTTAAATATGAAATGAAATATCTGGGGAGACAAACTCATTTGTTTGTACAAATCATACTGTCTATCAATAAGATCAACCATTTGACCATAACTGTAGTCCTTACCAACTTTTTCATAGAACCATGCTTTTGATGGATTTACACTCCACTGCTGAAAATCAAAATTCAATTCATTAAGATTCTTTAGGCACTTAAATATAAGTTCGGAGTAGGTATGAAACACAATATCGTCATTCTTTTTATCGGAGTCTTTTAACAATATCATAAACCTAATAAGCAAAGCAAAAAAAGAAAATTTATAGGAGTTTACTACTATTGATCTTTTATTCTTAACAATATAACTAACATTCGCCATCCGGAATTTTAATGCCGCGATAGAATTTATATTATATTTTGTATCGAAATAAAAAGGCTCAAAAACATATGGAAATATATCATCTAATGATTTAGCCATTTCCAACTGATCTTTAACCTGACTTATTTTAGGTTTAGATGGAAAATTCAAGTAAGTTAAAACATTACTATCCACACTCGTTAAAACATTGAGTATAGAGATTCTTTGGAGAGAGGAATCTTTCTTTACAATATTATACAACCAATTTAAACCATCAAATGCTTCATTACTTACCATATTAAAAAACCTAAAGATATCAATCCTGATACTATCTCTTAATCAATTTAAAAAGTTCAGAAGCAAAAACAAAATCATTGAGTTGTTGATTTGTGGCTGTAATTATTTCTTCTTTATTCCCTTCCCACAACTTTTTACCCATGTGCATATAAATGATTTTTTCTCCAATTCCCATAACTGAGTTCATATCATGAGTATTTATAATAGTAGTAATACCATACTCCTTTGTAATTTCATAAATTAGGTTGTCAATTACAATTGATGTTTTTGGATCTAACCCAGAATTAGGTTCATCGCAAAATAAATATTTTGGATTTAAAGCAATGGCTCGGGCAATGGCCACTCTTTTTTGCATTCCTCCACTAATTTCAGATGGAAACAAATGATTAACATTTTCTAAATGTACACGATTTAAACAAAAGTTTACTCGATCTATTTTCTCTTCCATACTCATCTTAGAAAACATATCTAGCGGGAAACGAACATTTTCCTCAACAGTTAAAGAATCAAAAAGAGCTGAACCTTGAAAAAGCATGCCGATTTCTTTTCTAATCTTTCGTTGCTCTTTAAAAGAAATGCCAGAAAAAACCGCATCCCCATAAATAATCTGACCTGAATCAATCGTATGCAAACCAACAATTGTTTTAAGCAAAACAGTTTTACCATGACCACTTTGACCAATGATCAAATTAGTTTGACCGGTTTCAAATTTGGCACTAATATCAAACAATACTTGGTTATTATTAAAGGATTTATTTACATTTTTAACTTCAATCATGCTAATAACAGTTGGGTGAGAAGAAGATTAAACAATAAAATCTGTATACTACTAATGACAACAGCCTTCGTACTTGCTACACCAACTTCTAAAGAACCTCCATGAACATAATAACCGTGATAAGATGAAATAGTTGAAATTAGGAAAGCAAATACGCAAGATTTAATTAACGAATAGGCAATATAGAAAGGTTTAAAAGCATAACGAATACCATATATAAAATCTGTAGAAGCAACTTCTCCTGTAAGAAATCCAGCGAGCCATCCTCCAGTAATTCCAATACTCATACTCAAAATAACAAGAAAAGGCATCATAAAAACCAAGGCAATGACTTTTGGTAGGACCAGAAAACCTGTTGAATTTATTCCCATTATATCGATTGCATCAATCTGTTCTGTAACACGCATACTTCCAATTTCAGATGCAATGTTAGAACCGACCTTCCCTGCCAGTATTAAACTGACGATCGTAGAAGAGAATTCTAAAAGAATTGAATCTCTTGCTGCAAGTCCTATAGTATATTTTGGAATAAATGGCATATCTATGTTATAGGCTGTTTGTAAAGTAATAACAGCACCCATGAAAACGGATATAATTGCAACAATTCCTATTGAGTTCAGACCTAATTTCTCTGCTTCTTTAAATATCTGACTAATTAATATCCTATGTTTCTCTGGACGCGCAAATACTCTTCGAACAAATAAAAAATACCTCCCTAACTGATGTAACAATCCCATAATATTTATTTTGGCTAAAAATAACAACTTAATCCGAAAATGTTATGAAATTTCTATATTTATATAGAACAACTGAGCCGTTTACACTGCTTTTGCAGAACTTAATTCCAATTGATTATGCAACTTATATTAAGATCATAAATAATAACTTTTTAGATACAACAAGGAGGTATAATTGCGATAAAACATTTTTATATTATCAATTAATCTAACCCTCAAAATTAAAAACATTAGTCCTCGGTTTAATTTAATAAGTTTTTAAACTGAATCTTTTAATATTCATTTTTATTCTTATCCTTTTTAGGTAAATTCGTCAAAATAATAAGTAAACAAAATTCATAAAAAATGACGAATAATACATACTGCGTTATAATGGCCGGTGGTATAGGCAGCCGTTTTTGGCCAATAAGCAGAGAAGAAACTCCCAAGCAATTCCTGGATATTTTAGGTACTGGAAAAACATTGATTCAGCAAACTTTTGAAAGATTTACACCTATCTGTCCTGCAGAAAACTTTTTAGTGGTTACCAGTATTGAATACAAGAAGGTAGTATTAGAACAATTACCATTATTAAAGCCAAATCAGGTATTAACTGAACCATTCCGTAGAAATACAGCACCTTGTATTGCCTATGCAAATGCATGGATTAAAACTAGGGATCCTGAAGCTTCTGTAATAGTTACACCAGCGGATCACTTAATATTAAAACCACAAGAATTTATAAATACGATAAAAAAAGGAGTTCAATTTGTTAAAAATAACGATGCTCTTTTGACATTAGGTATAAAACCACACCGCCCTGAAACTGGCTACGGATATATACAGATTAGTGATGATTCACCAAATATTTTAGGTGAAATAGAACCAGTAAAAACATTTACTGAAAAACCAGATATAGAATTAGCTAAGGTGTTTTTTGAGAGTGGCGAATTTTTCTGGAATTCAGGAATTTTTATTTGGTCACTTAATTCCATAAATGATGCTTTTAACAATTATCTCCCTGAAGTTAAATCACTATTTGATAGCGTGCAGGATAAAGTAAATACGGAAGAAGAAGTTGAAGCTATTAAAGGTATTTACATAGAGTGCAAAAATATCTCTATTGACTATGGGGTGATGGAGAAAGCCAATAATGTTTATGTTTTAACAGCTGATTTTGGATGGAGTGACCTTGGAACCTGGTCTTCATTATATGAACATTCGAAGAAAGACGAAAACCAAAACGCTCTAAATACAGGCAAAGTATTGGCATACGATTCACAAAATTGCGTAGTGAATTTACCAAATGAAAAAATAGCAGTAATTCAAGGGTTAGACAATTATATTATTGCAGAATCCAATAATTGTTTACTGATCTGTCCAAAATCAAACGAACAACAAATAAGACAATTTTCAGCTGATGTAATTGCACAGTTTTCGAAATAAAGATAAATTGATAAAAATAAAAAAGGAGTGTCGATGACACTCCTTTTTTTATATAATTTGTTGTTGTTCTTTAAAATTCCCAAAGATCATGCTCAAATTCAAAGATCTCTGTTTTTATTCTATTTGATTCCAGCATGGCTTCCATGCCTACAGAATATTGATCAATTTGTCTGTTATTATAAACGTTAGATTCTTTTACGATATAACTACCAAAATATCTTTTCATAAAAATATCATCAAATGTACGTCTCTGAGCATCATTATTTGGATTAAACACTTCATTTCTTGCAAAAAGATCTCTTGCTTGAGGGAAGTAAATCCAAAAAGCTTTCTCTCTTACAATTTCCTCGGCGCCACCTTCTCCTGAACTTTTTGAATACTCTCTAATAGGACAAATTCCTATGATTCTTACATCAAGTCGAGAATAATTCCTATCAAAGAACCATACTTCTTTTACCAGAAATTGCTTTACTTCGTCAAGTTTTAATGTTCCTCCAACAATTTGTGGTAAATAGGATCCATCTTCCTGTCTTACTTCAACTGTATCTATAGCAGCACCCATCTCCTGTTCAACTTGATCAGGACTAAGTTCCACCTTAAATTCATCGTTATGCATAGTAGAATATGCAGTTAATCCTTCATATTTAATGCCTTGCATCAACAATTGAATTAAACTTAAACGCCCATCCATCGTAGTTATAGGATAATATAAGGGCAAATTTATCTTTTCACGTAAATCAATGATTCTCCATACCTTCTTTGCCCACATCACATCAGCTTCACGCACATGCACATATGGTATTGGTTTACGATTTATAACATGTTCTTTTGGATAAATTCCATCCAAAACATTTTGAGCAGTAGTATTTTTACTAAATACTAACGACATGCATAACACTAAAAATAAAAAGAACAACTTTTTCATTGGTTTCGATTTAATATATTTCTTTAGGGTTTATCAAAAATAAACAATTAAAATTCCTATTTATGATAACCTCCACTATTTAATCCAAAGTAAAGGTCATCGTACCTAAATCTCTGGTTCTTCCATCAGGTCCAACCGCTCTAATTTCCTCTATAGATACTTTTGAGCCTCTAGATAAAGTTTTGATCAATTCTTTTTGATCATCTGTAAATCGGTTACTTTTTGATGCTACATCAACTATATAACCATCTCTTAATACTGAGATAGAAAATCTGGATACCTTATATTCTAACTCAAAATCAAAATCTTGCATTTCAGCAAATACAGCTGTTTGTGCCAAAAATAAATTCTTACCTATCTTACCTCCAGTTTGTCCAGCAACCATAGGTACAGGATCGGGAACCCTCTTAATTCTGAAGTCCTGACTTCCTATTCTTCGAATTTTACCATCAATTTCTGCAGACACAGTAATAATTGACTTTTTACCAACCGTACCTGGCCTTGGTGTAACTAGGTACTCCTTACCAACTTTACGTGACACTACATTAGTCATAGACACCCTTAAGTCAGATGCATTTACCCCAGGGACAGATATCTCAACTGGATTTTTCAATGCCTCATAAAACACATTCATTTTAGTTGGTGAAATAACAGCATTAGGTTGAGTTACTTTATATTCATCTTTTATTTCATAAGTACGAGGTTTCCCCTCCGGAGTCATCATTACGATTTTACCTGACCAGGATTTGTCACCAACAGAATTTGCAGGTAATTCAAGCCTACCAATCCCATTTTCTACCGTTAGTTCATTCCCATTGACTGAAATTTCTGGCAATGCAGTTTCATCATACGCCGCCATTAATATTCTGGCTCTATATGTACCTCCTTTTACTACAGTTCTATCATCCGGTATGATTAAAGGTTCAACCTTTGTAAATTTATATGATGCTTGATCTATTTCGTTAAATAAATAGGCAATCATATCTGCTTCTGCAATCCTTACATCACCTTGTATTTTACTCAAGTTAGCCATTGAAGCAGATAATGGAACATGCTCAAATTTTTCTGACTCCCAGGATTTAGCTACTTCTTTATCCCCTTTTTGATCGATATCACTAACATCAAAGATTTTATTAAAAGCTGAGATAAAAGCTGTATCATTGGGATCATTTTCATTCAAATGACTCAATAATAATTCTTTATACTTACTTATTTCATCTTTTAAAATATCACTTCTCTCGCCATTTTTCTCAGTTATCATCAGTTGCGCAGCTACATCCTGATTATCAATAGCTTTATAATTTTGGGGAGTTGCTTCATCACCATCTGCAGTTTTTACAAATTTTAACTTTAACTCTCCAATATTTTTTACCAAGCTATTTGCTGCTTCACGAATATCTTGAGCTTTCTTCCAATTCGTACCAACTTTTGCCTCATTTGTTGTAAAGGCATTTTCAAATTGGGTATATAATACATTATTTTTCCTTTCTACAGTCTCTCGTGACATTACAAATCCCCGATCCATTGTGACGAAAGCCTTAAGTAACTCTCCTGAAACATTCAATGCAAGCATTGCTGTCAGGAATAAGTACATCATCCCTATCATTTTCTGCCGGGGCGTTTCCGGACAATTTCCACCACTCATACGATTATCTTTTTATTAATGATTATATAACAATATTAGCGGTTTCCAACATTCATAGCACTAAGCATGTTTCCATAAATAGTGTTTAATTCCCCAACAGTTTTATTCAGTAATGCAACCTGATCTCTATAATCTTTAGCTCCATCAACCGATTCTTTAAGGTAAGTACTAATTTCCTTAAGCCCGGAATTCAAATTTCCAGTTGCCTCAACCTGAGTCTTTGAACTTTTTAATTGTAATTCGTATATTGAATTTATTGAAGCTAAATTACCATTCACTTCATTCAACTTATCATTATACTTCTTTCCATTTTCAGAAATTCCCTGAATATCTTCTTTTATACTGGCATTTAAAGCGGTATAGGCATTAGTCAAGCTTTCTCCTGATTTATTCATACCATCAATCAAACCTTTACCTGATGTTATCATATCATTAGCTACTTTTTGGCCTGATTCAGAAATAGCACTTGCTGTTGCGGTATATGAACTTGCCAAATTGTTTGTAGAGTCTTCTAATACCTTAGTTGTTTTTGCTTGAACATTACCGAATTTTCCAACAGACTCAGAAGCTGACTGAATATTTTGCATATAACTTTGTGTTGCCAAAGATGCATCACTCAAATCAGCCAATTGAGAAGAAGTATTACCTAATTTCTTAATACCATCTGAAAGCTGAGCTACAGTTTTTTCATCGATATTACCAGTTTGAATTAAGGCTTGAAGCTCACTGCCTCCTCCACTTCCACTCTGATATTTATGATTTGGTTCTAATCCGACTAATTCAGGATAAACCAAACTCCAATCAGGCATTTCATGAGGTGGCTCAAATGCTGAAAGAAAGAATATTATTATTTCAGTTCCCATACCCAACAAAAGCATAATCTCTGCTCCTGGGTAATGCATGATTTTAAATAATGCTCCTGCTAAAACAACTGCTGCACCAATCCCATACACTTTCCCCATAATTTTTTTATAAGCAGGACTCTCAACAAACTCAGTTAAACTCATATTGTATTGTGTTAATCTATTTGTACTCTTTCAATAACTCTCCAATGATATATCATTATTAGTTTCCAATATAATCTCTCACACACCTAAAACCAATATAGGATTTAGCTGAATCCTGATATTCATATGTACGTGTGCCATTTTGTAAATAATAACCTATATCCTTCCAAGATCCTCCTCTAATAACCTTTCTCTTCATCACATGAGGATCATCAGGTAAGGCATTGTACTTATAAGTTGGGTTAAAATCATGAGTGAAGCTATATGCTGATTCATCAAAAGCACTTTCTGTCCACTCAGCAACATTACCCGACATATCAAATAAACCAAAATCATTAGGAGCATATTGTGCTACTGCCAAAGTTGCCTGAGCACCATCATCTCCATATCGACCTCTTAAAGGTTTAAAATTAGCTAAGAAGCATCCTTTATCATTACGAGTATACATCCCTCCCCAAGGATACATAGCGTTTTCAAGGCCACCTCTAGAAGCATATTCCCATTCGGTTTCTGTTGGCAATCTATAATCCATAACTTCAGGTTGTCCTTTAGTCCTTAAATAGTTATTCATATATCTTGACCTCCAAATGGCAAATGCCTTAGCTTGCTTATGAGTTACACCAACAACCGGATACTCATCAAATCCAGGGTGCCAGAAATACTTCTCTGTCCATGGTTCATTAAATGAATAGGTAAAATCTGCTATCCAGCAAAGAGTATCAGGATAAACATTCACCCAATCGTCCATAATAAAAGCAGATCTATCCCTGATTACAATTTCTTCACCTTTTTGGTTATAAGTTACTCCTTCATATTGCTTAGTATCGAAATTAAATCTGTTGGTTTTTTTAGCAGCTTGCTGCATATCAACCCATTGATATTCATAAATCAATTTTCTTGTATCAATCTCTTTTCTACGGAAGAAACGCTCATTTTCTGGAAGGAACATCTCATCAAGTATTTCTGCATACTCTTCATTGTCCCATTCTATTTCAATTTCCCAATTCAAAAATGGAGGATCGATTTCGTTACCATATTTATCTTCTGTAAAAACAAATTCTTCAAACTGATCACCCAAAAGTTTACGAGCAATTGAATCACGAACCCATTCCACAAATTGTCGATATTCCGTATTGGTAATCTCTGTTTCATCCATCCAAAATGAACGAACTGAAACTGTTTTTGTTTGTGCTGTTAATGACCAGGCGGCATCCTGATCGTTAGGTCCCATATTAAAGCTACCCTGAGGAATAAATAACATGCCATAAGGGTCTGGCTCATAAAAGGTACCACGTCGTGCTACACCGGTAAGTTCGCCTCCACCAGTATTGCTACATCCGCTAAGAAAAGTGACTAATATGACACTAAGAGCTAGTACTTTTTTCATAATATTTCAGACTATCGGTATTTTAATTTTTTACTTCCTAAATTATAAATATCTCACGCTTTTATAGCGTTTTGTTCTTTTCTCAAAGTTAATATCAAAATTATATCCTATCATCAACTCATGCGTTCCTCCATTTCCGGCTGTGGCAATGGCTGATGTTGTAATATCATAACTATATCCAAATCTAACCCCGTTTAATAGTTCTATGCCCCCTAATAAAACAATTGCATCCTGATATCTATAGGTTAATCCCCCCCAATACCTTTTCCGGTATCTAATTAAGGTATTCAAATCAATTTGAAAACTTCTGCCATCTGTTTTATAAAAAAATGATGGTGAAATTTCATAAGCTGTATCCTCAATTTTAATGTTATACCCTCCAGATGCATAAAAGGTTCGGGAAATTGTAAAATTCATTTCATCTTTATAGTCAGGACTAGGTTTTGTCAAGTGCGATATTGAAACACTACCATAATACTTGCTTGATTGATAGTAAACTCCTAAACCTGTGTCAAATGCAGAACCTGACACTAGGCTTTTAGGTAAATTATCATCCGTCTTATTGTAAACAGTATTACTTAAGGACGGAAACTTCCAAGTAGGATTCAATGACTGATTAATAAAACCTAAATTTACTCCAACCCCTAATTCTCCTTTTTCAAAATCAAATTTCATAGCGTAACTAAGCATCATAGATAGATTTGTAAAGAAACCTATTTCATCATTCATTACACTAAGGCCAACTCCTGAATTCAATCCCCAAAGATTGAGTGGCATATCTCCACTAAAAACCGTTGTTTTTATGGCATAATCCCCCGTCCACTGATTTCTATTTAAAGCTACCAGATTAATAGATTCACTTGAACCAGCATAACCCGGATTTACATTTAATATATTAAACATATTCTGACTAAACTGCGGATCATATTGTGACCAGACATTTATTGCAGATACGCAAAATATAATAAAAATCAGAATTCTCCTAACCATTTACTTCAGATATAAAAAACTCAAAGAACTCCGCCTCTCCACCTTTTAATATAAATCCCTAAATATCTGTTAATTATCAAAATCAACGTATTTTTAGATAGGTGAAAAATCTGAATTCGTATACTTTAATTCAAATATAAAGGTTTCGTTTTTATGAGTTAAACATGTTATTTTTTGTAAAGATCATCAATCTAATGATCCTTTTTGAAAAAACCTCCACCATTTTTCAGGCAGATTACCATTTCTAGTTTCGAAATACGCCTTTTCACTACATGCCAGCAACCTAACAGATTCTTTCCATGGCACTTCTATCCACCAACGATTATTAACCCTATTTGTATAAAAACGTATATCCTCATTAAAATTGTGCAAATGCACAACAAAAATTTTATAATTTTCTGAATCAATATCTGGCACTTCATTTGTTTTCAAAGATATTCCTTCAAATAAATGCCAAAGCATTTGTGCACATAATGCGGCTCCTTTGCGAGTTGTATCATGTTCAGGATTATACTCCTGAATCATGAAAAACTTTAAGCAATCACTCATTCCACTATACCATGCCATTTGACAAGCTTCATAACCTGTAAATCCATTAATATTAATATTATTGTAATATGGCATGTAATCACTTTGTATAGATCCTACATCGAAACTTACCAATTCAGCATCACGCAAATATGGTTCAGATAGCGAGATATTCTCTTTACGCAAATCTCCTAACCGAACCATCTCCCAGAATACTTCACGAAGCAAATTCTCCTGACTTTCTCCAACATAATATTTTTGGATACCTAATATATTTAGTTCAAATATCTTTTTCTCAAATTTTTCTTTCAAATAAGAAACATAGGATTGAGCAGAAAAATCAGCTTCACATACTTGTAAATCTATTTTCGGATCAATAATTGTGATAGCCGTTTCACTTTTTACTTCAATTAGGGACTGAATAACAGGCATAATAAAATCCTGACTCCCACCTACAAAAACACCAAAAACTTCCCACTTCATCAATATTTTTACAACCTCCTGAATAGCATAATACTTATCATTTAAGGTTTTGCCCTTAATATTACCCAGATCTATAATTTTTATACTTCTGGAAGTTTTTCGTAATTTATTTAATGCTGGTCTGATGTAATCCACACCCCTTGCACAGCCATTATTACCAACTGAATTTTTACCTTCTCCTATTCCTATAATGGCAACATCATATTTTGCCATATCTTCATCATTAGCACCATCAAATCCATATACAATCTGCCCCAATAATGAATCTTCCAATGACATAAATTCAGACTGAGGGTTTGGCTTTGTAATGGTTTCAAAAAAATCGCTAATTCTCACAGGCTTGTCTAGTTATTTTTGGCACTCTTGGTTGACTTTGCTTTTGTCATTTTTGCTGTCTTTGTCGTTTTTGTTGCTTTCTTTTTCGTGTTTTTTTTCCCACCATCTTTAATTAACTTCTGACAATCCTCAAAAGACAAAGATTTTGGATCTGTATCTTTAGGGATTTTATAGTTTTTCTTTTGATAAGAAATGTAAGGTCCCCAACGACCATTTAATATTTGAATTTCAGGATCCTCATCAAAGCTTTTAATATGCTTTTCTTTATCTGCTTTTCGTTTCTCCTCAATTAACTCTATCGCCCTGTCTAACTCTATCGTTAACGGATCATCTATACCTTTTTTAAGGGATACAAATTTACTATCATGGCGAACATATGGACCAAAACGTCCGATTCCAACCACTACTTTCTTATCCTCATACAATCCTAAATCACGCGGCAAATCAAATAATCTTAATGCCTCTTCAATAGTTATTGTTTCAAGATGCTGACCTTTTTGAAGCGAGGCAAATTTTGGTTTTTCCACATCTTCATCTTCACTACTTTCACCAAGCTGTGCCATTGGCCCATAGCGTCCGATTTTAACAATTACCGGCTTCCCTGTTTTGGGATCATCACCTAAATTTCTTTCACCAGTATTTCTTTCAGAATTTTCTATCGTATCTTCTACTTGTTGATGAAAACTCTTATAAAAAGAGTCAATTGCCTCATTCCAAACTAAATTACCAATTGCAATATCATCAAACTCCATCTCAACTTTAGCAGTAAAGTCGTAACTCACAATATTAGGAAAATATTTCATCAGAAAATCATTTACTACCATCCCCACATCTGTTGGGAATAATTTATTTCTTTCTGCACCAGTTATTTCCTTTTTTTGTTCAACGCTAACTTTACCACCTTTGAGGCTCAGATACTGATATTCTCTTTCTTTACCCTCTCTTTCTTCTTTGACTACATATCCACGGTTTTGCACAGTGGATATTGTTGGTGCATATGTTGATGGACGTCCAATTCCTAAATCTTCCAATTTTTTAACAAGGGCAGCTTCAGAATACCTCGCAGGTTTTTGACTCCATCTTTCTCTGGCTTCGATAATATTTACTTGTAAACCATCCCCAATTTTCATTGGTGGTAACAATCCACTATCTTCTTCAACTTCTCCGTCATGCTCATTTTCTGAAGCCTGTATATAAACTTTAAGGAAACCGTCGAATTTAATAACCTCACCTGTTGCAACAAACATTTCATCAACACCATCCCCTTTTATGTTAATAGTAGATTTTTCGAGCTCAGCGTCACTCATCTGAGAAGCAATTGTACGTTTCCAGATTAAGTCATATAGCTTTTGCTCCTGTTGTGAACCACTTACCGAAGAATTATTTAAATATGTTGGACGAATAGCCTCATGCGCCTCCTGAGCGCCTTTGCTTTTCGTCTGATATTTTCTGATTTTTAAATACTCTTCTCCCATTTCACCGGTAATTTCATCAGCGGCCATTTTTAAAGCCGTATCTGCAAGATTAACGGAGTCGGTACGCATATATGTAATC
Source organism: Marinilabiliaceae bacterium (assembly GCA_050290065.1). Lineage (GTDB taxonomy): Bacteria > Bacteroidota > Bacteroidia > Bacteroidales > Marinilabiliaceae > Saccharicrinis. Next base: position 961 of record JBNKGY010000094.1, on the reverse strand, counting down.
TTACCTGCTTCATATAACTTTTGAGCTACCGACATTGTCTGTCCAACTGAAAATCCTAATTTTCTACTGGCCTCCTGTTGTAATGTTGAAGTAGTAAATGGTGCTGAAGGAGATTTTTTTAACGGTTTTTTAGTAATTCCTGAAACACTAAAATTTGAATCCTTGCATTTATTAAGAAAATCCTCAGTTTCCTTTAAACTTTTAAATCTTTTTGATAATTCAGCTTTCATTTCTGAAACTTTACCATTTTCATCAGTAATTGAGAAAATGGCAGTAACACGATATGAAGATTCAGGCTTAAATTTAAATATTTCTCTTTCTCTTTCAACAATTAACCTAACAGTAACAGATTGCACCCTTCCAGCGGAAAGAGAAGGTTTAACTTTTTTCCACAACACTGGAGACAATTCGAATCCAACTAAACGATCCAGCACTCTGCGAGCCTGCTGTGCATTTACCAAATCAATATTTATATCTCTTGGGTTTTCAACCGCTTTAAGAATAGCTGTTTTTGTTATCTCATGAAAAACAATTCGTTTTGTATTTTCAGGAGACAAACCTAACTCATCATACAAATGCCAAGCAATAGCCTCCCCCTCGCGGTCTTCATCGGAAGCGAGCCAAACAACATCAACTTCTTTTGCGAGTTTCTTCAACTCCTTTACGACCTCTTTTTTATCGTCGGAAACAATATAATGTGGTTGGTATTTATTATCAATATCAATTCCAAAATCTTTTTTTGCTAAATCCCTAATATGTCCATAGCTAGATTTAACCAAAAAATCTTTTCCTAAAAACTTTTCAATTGTCTTTGCTTTAGCAGGGGACTCAACAATCACAAGATTGCTCTCACTTATGGTATTTTTCTTTGCCATCTACAACCTAATTAATTGTCATTCAATATATTCAGTCCGAACTTATTTCTTTTAATTCCTTAATTTATGAAATAAAAAAATAATCA
>JBNKGY010000093.1:0-14249 GCA_050290065.1 Marinilabiliaceae bacterium | reverse complement strand
TAATGTATACTTTTGATCATCAGGTGTACTTGGAAAAAACAATGTAAATCCAGGAGAACCAGTTAATTTATCGCTAAAAGAATAGTCTCCACGTAAATTTACTCCTACACCTAATTTTTCCTTAAAATTACTGCCAGTATTCTCGTTAATATCATTTTCCAAAGAAACTTTAGATCCGAAAGTCAACCCTCCACCATATTTAAATTGCGCAAACGACGCAGTAGAAAAAAACGCCATCATGGCTACTAATACTAATAACTTTTTCATAATTTTTTATTAAGGTTAAAATTTCTAAAACTTATTTTTATATGATAACGAGAAAAATAGTTAATATCTATAGAAATACAGAATACCTGCATTTAAACCAAAGCCTGTTATATTCTCCTTATATTTAGTATCCTCTTCAAGCGTACTCGTTATCGAAGCATAAGCTATTGAAAAATCTAAGGCGATTCTTTTATTTAAAAAAACAGCAACTCCACCTCCAACATCAATTCCGGAAGTTTTAAATTCAAATTCATCATTACCATCATCCATAATTCTTGAACCAAACAGAATATCGCCTTGTAAATAAGGTTTTATGTTGGATTGTCCTATAAAAAGACGGATAAAAGGGCCAATCAATGCAGAACTTTGTTTATATTCATCTTGTTCTTTTGACTCTACATCCAAAGTGAACTCTACAGCTACATTATTAGATACAAAATATCCTATTGAAGGTTCAATACTAACATGATGTATTTTTGATTCACCATCCAGAGGTTCTCCATCGTATTGATAATCTTCTTTTAGTGATGCAACTGACAAATCGGTAGAGCCTGATACAATAAATTTCCCTTATTCTGTTTGTCCAAAAGTTGTAGTGGCCACCAATACAACAAATACAATTAGACGGATAAACTTTTTCATGCTTTTATTTTAGGTTTATTTAAAAATTGTTTGAAGCGCCAAAGGTAAATATTAATAATAATTTACCTACTATTTCATTATAACACAGATAACATATTTTTATTTTATAGCAGCTAATCTATATTATTTACAGGCTACTTTAGCATTCCATCAGAAAACTTGACTTATATGCATAAAAAAACCTCTATCAGAATAAATCCGATAGAGGTTTAAATTTTCATACAGCATATTTATTCTGCCACTACAACAAAAAAGTTCTTTTTACCTTTCTGTACCAACATATATTTATTGTTTAAAAGATAATCTGTATTTACCAACATTTCAGCATCGGTTACTTTTTCTTTATTCAAGCTCATACCACCACCTTTTATTGTACGGCGTAATTCTCCTTTTGATGGAAAAACTTCCGCTTTTACAGCTAAAAGTTCTAGTACATCAATTCCAGCCTCCAATTCGCTTTTTGAAACATTAAATGTTGGCACCCCTTCAAAAACAGCTAAAAAAGTATCCTCATCAATCTTTTTGAGCGCATCCATAGTTGCTTTTCCAAAAAGAATCTGACTGGCTTCTACCGAAGCATCATAGGCCTCTCTACCATGAATCATTACAGTTACCTCTTCTGCCAATCTCTTTTGAAGCGCACGGGCATGAGGAGCTTCTGCATGTTCTTTTACCAGATCAGCAACTTCTTCCTGGCTCAATAAAGTGAAAATTTTAATATACTTGTCTGCATCAGCATCTGAAGTATTTAACCAAAACTGATAAAACTTATATGGACTGGTTCTTTTGGGGTCCAACCAAATATTGCCAGATTCTGTTTTTCCAAACTTTCCACCATCTGCCTTGGTAATTAGGGGGCATGTCATTGCAAAAGCTTCACCTCCTAATTTTCTACGAATCAACTCAGTACCTGTTGTAATATTACCCCATTGATCCGAACCGCCCATTTGCAACTTACAATTATAAGCCTGGTACAAATGATAAAAATCCGTTCCCTGAACCAATTGATATGTAAATTCTGTAAATGAAAGTCCCGTATTTCCTTCTCCACTAATACGTTTCTTTACAGAATCCTTGGCCATCATATAGTTAACGGTAAGATGTTTACCAATGTCACGAATAAATTCAAGGAAAGAAAATTCCTTCATCCAATCGTAATTGTTAACCATCAACGCACGGTTGTCAATATCACTATCAAAATCCAAAAACTTACTTAATTGTGCTTTCAGGCAATCCTGATTATGCCTCAGTGTAGTTTCGTCAAGCAGATTACGCTCAGCTGATTTTCCGGAAGGATCACCTATCATACCAGTGGCACCACCTACCAGTACAATCGGTCGGTGTCCTGCTACCTGTAAATGTTTAAGCATCATTACAGATACCAAATGACCAATATGAAGAGAATCAGCGGTGGGATCAATTCCTACATAAGCTGTAGTCATTTCCTTTTGCAATTGCTCTTCAGTTCCGGGCATCATATCGTGAATCATGCCTCTCCATTTCAGTTCCTCAACAAAATTCATGGTACTATTTTAGTTTTGTCGTATTTAATTATTTCGCCAAAGATAATAAAAGTGAATACAATACAGTACTTGAAAGTTTTAAGGTTTACCTACATTCCTCCAACTTCAACTAATATCGTAATATATATAAATTTGAAATTAGAATACTGGAGTCTGATTATAACCGAGTACTGATGACCTCTTGAACCTTATTTCGTGCATCTTCTTTATCGAATTTCAGGTAAGGAAATACCCTGGGTGCAAATTCTGAAAGCGGTTCATAAAGTTTCGAACTTTCTCTTGTCTCCTCCGGTATTAAATTGAATGTGCGATCAAAGGAAGCAAATACAGCCATTATTACACTTACAATAAATGCTACTTTAATGAATGAAAATGCGGCGCCTAACAATCGATTTATCACGCCTAAAGCAATAGCTTGCACTAATTTATCAACACCTTTTGCAATTAAATGCACCAGTATTACAATACCAATAAATGTTAATATAAACGACACTATTCCAATATAACTACTCGACCAATATTGCGATAGCCAACTCTCGGTTATACTTGAAAATTTAATAGCTCCCAATACGCCTAAAACCAAAGCTGCTAATGAGGCAAATTCAATAATCAAACCATTCCGATATCCTCTAATGATGGCTAAAATCAAAATTATCCCTACAACAACATCAAAATAATTCATCTCTGTAAATTTTGCGCTAAAAATAATCATTTATCCATGTCATACAATTTATCTTAAAAAATTAGTCCTCAGTAAATTTTCAAATTCAACTGATTTTTCAACGATGCATACCACATATTCTTTTCAAAAATTATTTATATTTAAACTCTAAAACATACTCTATGCCCATTCTAAACTCAATAATATCCCTTGTTAATATTCGTCGTCTTTCGCAAATAGAACATTTTAAAATTAATCCGGAAGAGGTTCAACAAGAGCAACTTTTTGAATTAGTTAAAAAAGCCAGAGAAACACAAATTGGGAAATACTATGAATACAGTACGATAAAAAGTATTAAAGATTTTCAGGAGCGAGTCCCTGTTCAGAAATATGAACAGATGGAAACTGTTATTAATAAAATACGCCACGGAGAAAAAAATGTATTGTGGCCAGGTGAAATCAAATGGTTTGCAAAATCATCCGGCACAACTTCTTCAAAAAGTAAATTTATTCCTGTATCAAAAGAAACCCTTGAAGATTGTCATTTTAGAGGAGGTAAAGATGTATTAGCGATCTACAATCAATTGAATCCTGAGAATGAAATGTTTAAAGGAAAAGGTCTGACTCTGGGCGGAAGTCAGCAGATTAGTCAGTATAACAGAGATTCATTCTATGGAGACCTTTCTGCCATTTTGATAGGCAATCTCCCATTTTGGGTAAGCTTTATCAGAACGCCTGACCAATCCATTGCCTTAATGGATAAATGGGAAGAAAAGGTGGAGAAAATGACTGAGGCCACTATGAACGAAAATGTTACATCTTTAACAGGTGTTCCATCATGGTTTTTAGTATTGATAAAACACATGCTAAGCATTAGAGGTACAAATAACCTGTTAGATATATGGCCGAATCTGGAGTTATTCATTCATGGTGGAATTAATTTTGCTCCTTACCGTAACCAGTTTAAAAAAATTATCCCTTCAGATGAAATGCATTATATGGAAACTTATAATGCTTCAGAAGGATTTTTTGCCATACAGGATGATCCTAATTCGGAATCTATGTTATTAATGCTGGATTATGGCATTTTTTATGAATTTGTACCAATGGAGGAATGGGGAAAGGAATTTCCGAAAGCCCTCACCCTTGATCAGGTTGAACTGGACACCAACTATGCAATAGTTATTACCACCAATGGAGGATTATGGAGGTATATTGTTGGCGACACCGTTAAATTCACGTCTAAATATCCATTTAAAATTATTATTTCAGGAAGAACCAAACATTTTATTAATGCTTTTGGTGAAGAGGTGATTGTTGATAATTCGGATAAAGCCATTAAATATGCCTGCGATAAAACAGGATCTATTATCAAAGAGTATACTGCAGCACCAAAGTACATGAGTACAGAAGAACAAGGTAAACATCAATGGATTATTGAATTTGAAAAAGAACCAGAGAATATAATCGAATTTGCAAACTACCTTGACCAAAAACTTCAGTCGTTAAACTCGGATTACGAAGCTAAAAGGTATAAGGACATCACTCTTGGCTTTCCCATAGTAGAAATCGGCAGAAAAAATCTATTTTTCGACTGGCTCAAAAAACATAATAAATTAGGTGGTCAAAATAAAGTACCCCGGTTATCTAATAACAGGGATATGATTGAAGAACTTTTAATCATTAATAAAAAATAATAACATTCCCTTTAATTAAAGGTTTAGGATATACCATGTTTTTATATTTTTGGGCTAATTTTTAACTCCACAAATTTTACAACAATGCATATTGCAATAGCAGGAAATATAGGATCTGGAAAAACCACACTAACTTCTTTATTATCTAACCACTACGGTTGGGATGCACATTACGAAGAAGTTGATGACAACCCTTATTTAGCCGATTTTTATGAAGATATGCAACGATGGGCATTTAACTTGCAAGTTTACTTTTTAAACAGCCGTTTTTCACAAGTAAATGATATTCGAAAAATGGGAAAAACAGTTGTGCAGGACAGAACCATTTACGAAGATGCCTATATTTTTGCCCCTAACCTATATGATATGGGTTTAATGAGTAAACGAGACTTTGACAACTATGCCGGATTATTTGAGTTAATGAGTAGTCTGGTTCAGGCTCCTGACCTGTTAATTTACTTGCGTGCATCTGTACCTAAACTAGTTGAACAAATTCAATCACGAGGACGTGAGTATGAGAATAATATTCGACTTGACTACCTTAAAAGGTTGAATGAGCGTTACGAAGCATGGGTTGAGCAATACAGTAAAGGTAAATTACTAATTGTAAATGTGGATGAGTATAATTTTATAAAAAACAAATCGGATTTAAGTTCGATTATTGACAAGGTGGATACGCATGTTAACGGACTATTTTAGCCCATTAACTTCCAAAATATAAGAGAACTGATAACCCCCAATGATTCTCTTTTCCATGGGGGTTTATTGTTACATCATTCTCCGGGTAATACTCCGGTTTTATATCTGGAATGGTAGTATACCTGATACTCACGCACAATAAACTTTTCTGAGATAATTCAAATAAAACGCCACTCTCCAGTCCAAATCCGGCATGTACAGTATTACTCACGTAGCTAATTGATGCATCATTTGTAGTTCCTGAGTAACGAGAATCAAAATCAAGCATATTTCTTAAATAATACAGTCCAAATACCGCTCCTGCATAGGGCTTGATCTCATCGTCAGAAAAATAAATATTCCCTTGAGCCGATAAATTCAGCATCTGATAATTCACTTTAATATTTCCATAGCGTTCCTGATTCCACGTTTTCTTATCTTTGGGAAAATAACTATATGCGATTTCAGATCCCAATGCTAAACGAGGATTAAAAAACCAAAGACTGGATACATTCATTCCCCCTCCAACATTTGCAACTTGCTGAAATCCAAAACTCTCATTGCTAATTTGATTTGTAGGAGATTGCAACATCAATCCTCCTCCCAAAAACAATCCATCCTGAGCATTCAACTTAAAAGCAGAAACAATACCAACTAAAGCAATAATTATTAGGCATTTAAAGGTGTCCATTATTATTATTTAAAATTACCATGTGAAGTTAATATTTTGATTTATCATAGCAGAAAAATTCTTTTAACTATTGAAGAGATATTTGCCAATAAAAGATTTGGAGATATTCAACTTTTACCTATATTTGCAACCGCAAAAAGATATATATCTTTTATGCCCAGATGGCGGAATTGGTAGACGCGCTGGTCTCAAACACCAGTGGGGCAACCCGTGCCGGTTCGATCCCGGCTCTGGGTACAGATAAACCTCTTGATTATTAGATAATCAAGAGGTTTTGTTTTTAGTAGCTAATAGTGGGCAATCATGTTAGAAACTAAAAAAGAGAAACTAGCAGAGTTTCTAAAAAATATTTCAGTGAGTTTTATCAACGATTTAATATTTCTTTTCTCTTAGAAAACATTAAATTTAAAGTGTAAAACTGGTGAAATGGAAACTCCCAAAAGGTTAATTGCGATAGGAGATATACATGGATGCTTTATTTCCCTCAAAATATTGATTGAAGATAAGATTAAGCCTCAAAAATCTGATAAAATTATCTTTTTGGGTGATTATATTGACAGAGGTAGTCAAAGCAAAGAGGTGATCGACTATATATTAAATATGCAATTTATAGGTATTAACATCATCACATTAATGGGGAACCATGAATCCATGATGATGGATGCATTCAAAGAAGACCGATATATCCCCCTTTGGTTATTTAATGGAGGCGACAAGACCTTGACCAGTTTTGGCTGGCCAGCACCCACAAAAATTCCAGATCCATATCTTAGTTTCTTTCAAAATCTGAAATATTATTTTCACTTTAAGAATTACTTGTTTGTTCATGCAGGATTTAACGATCAGATCCTTAATCCCTTTAATGACACTTATCAAATGATTTGGACAAGAAGAGACTATTATACACATCCTGTTTTCAAAGAAAAGACAATTATTCATGGCCATACTCCAATTACTATTGAATTCTGCACCACTCAAATTGAGCAAAACAGTAAGGTTATAAATATTGATACTGGTTGCGTTTTTAAAGACAAACCTGGCTATGGAAAATTAACAGCTCTTGATGTATTCTCCAAAACCATCTATTCCACATAAATACATTTACAAATGAAAAAACTTAATTGGTTAATTCAATCAGTGTAGATAAATCAAAACCGGAGTACCACGTCTCCATTGAAAGACAATTAAAGACAATTATTTAGAAGTTATGTCAGGATGTAAATATACTTTCTGACAAATATGTGCATTTAAAACAGACAAGAGATATAGAAAACTCATAACCAATTATGACAAACAAATCATTAACCTGAGTTCGACATAAAATTTTGGATTCAGACCGCCTATAAATAGTGAGATTCAACTGAAAATTATGAAACGAGCATTTCGCGAGTTCAATGTGGCCTATCATAAAGTTTCCAGATTAAAGAATAGCGGACTATTTTGAATAATTTTCAGGAAGAAGTTCGCTGTTTAGTTCCTGATTATTGCTGCGTTCAGCATAATCAAAGTAAACTTTGCTTCTACATTCACTTATCGCAATAATTATAAGCGAAAACTCTCATACTTTGCATAAAAAACTGATCTACTTCGTTAAATTTATCGAGCTAGCCCTACAAAATTCGCCCTGTATATCAACCTTTTATGTCAATCTGAATTCTAAAATTTTAATCGAACTCAGGTATATCAATCCTAAAATACTTGAAAGCTCTTTCAAAATTTGGATGGAGGCTGTCTAACCTTGTTGCCTTTATACTTTTAAATATTTTTGTGAAAATAGACCTCCAAAAGTGGCTGGATAAACCATTTGATGAACCTCCAAAGAAAAAAGTTAATGTAATGCAAGTTGTTTTATTTTGAACTACAGAATTCTGAGACCTTTAAACCTCATGGTTATTAAATTCAGTTTTTATGAATTCATTATTTAGGACGCTATTAGTTTTTACATTTTTACTCACTATATAAGGTAGTTATGACTACATAAATTATCTGAAAACTTGTAATTATTTTCAACTATTCGAATAAAAATAATTTAGGAAGCAATGCTAGAAATCTTTTTCTCCCTGTATTCTTGTAAGTAACTTTCTAAGTTATCACTTACATTTAACTTAGTTCTAATTCGTTGTTTTGCCTTTCGAATAGATCCAGGCTGCACATTTTGAACTTTTGCAATAACTTCAATAGGCAGTTTTAAGCATATCATTACCGCATATCTCACTTCTGTTTTTGTTAATTGAGGAAAAGAATCTGTAAATAAGTTAATAGTTTCCATATAGCAACTATCAAAGCTATCTCCAATATCTCCATTTTCATTTGAAAAAGAATTTTCAAGTTCTTCCTCAATTTTTCTATTCTTTTTAACTGAGTGACTCAATCTATGCTCAAGCAATTGCTTTTCGCCAATACCAATTAATAAATTATGAAACTCCTTATTCAATTCTTCTATCTTGGCTTTTTTGTTTTTTTGATATAAATAAACATATACTGCCACCCCACATAAAAGAGCAATAGTAATTACCAAAACTAAATATAACATAAACTCACTGGCTTTCTTTTTGATTTTCAATTGCTCCAGCTGACTTTTCATCAATTCCACTTTGTTATTCACTTCAAGTACTTTTGCATACCTCATTTTTTCATCAGAAGTAGTTTCCTGCAGAATACTTAAATATTCTTTCAAATCTTCATATGCCTTTAAATAATGCTCTTTGGCCAAATCTATTTTATGCATATAATTATAAGTGTATAGCATCCGATTTGTTTGATTATGACTTTTATACAAACCTAAAGACTGCTTAAAATACACCTCTGCCACATTATATTGCTTTTGCTTGTAATACAACACCCCTTTAAATTGATATAGGGCAGGTATTATTACTTTTCCAACATTCTTTTTCTCACATAAGTCAATAGCTTTATCACAGTACATATGCGCGGAATCAAAATTCAACTGCGCATGATAACTACTTGCAATCACTTTATAAACATTTACAACCCTCTCATACATATTATGCTGCAAATATTTTTGAGCTATCTCATTCAATCTCTCAGGGGCATTATTACTATCTAAATCAAATAATTGATCCATAAACTCACCAAAGAGTTTAGCTTCAATGTGATCGGATTCAGTTAAGTATTTTACTCCCATATTCAATTCTTCCTTACAATTTTCCTTTAAAGCCCTCTTACATCTTGCCAATCCAACGTATGCAAAACCTAAGTCAACATTATGTTGGTTTTCACTCAACTTAATTGACTCATAATAATTGATTTTTGCCTGCTCCATCAAACCTGAAACTTCCGCAACCCTTCCTAACAACAACTGACACTTAGACAGCCACTTATCATTTTCATATAATGTAAAATAGGATAATGTTTTTTCCAGATAAATCAGAGAAGAATCTAATTCAAGATTATAAAACAAGAGTTGTGCATGAATGAAGTCAAAATATCCACTTTTCTTATTATAGAAATCTTCAGAAACACTATTTCGTATAGAATCTAATTCACTTGCTACTTGTTCCTGTCGGTAGGCACTATTAAATTCCAGTTCAGAAAATTTTTCATCAACATCTAGCTTTATGTTTGAGTCCTGCGAATAAACCAGAAAAAATGTTGAGTTTGATAACAAGAAAATACCAATAAGGATTATCCTTATACGATTTGGTAAAAGACATATCATAATCACGATTTTTTTATATACCGACAAGACTAACTATAAAGGTACACTATTTTTTTACTAGACAAATTAGTGCTATTAACAATTTATTATTAATAAATTATGTTCAAACAAATAATAACAATAGATTTATCATTCATTATCTGAATCACGAGGAGTAAAAATAGGAAGTCGCTCTCCGGGAAATCGTTTTTGATATTCCTTCCAAAAACCTTTTACTTCACCTTTCATTTCTCGATGAAGTATTGCAATCCCGATCAGGTTTGGAATTGTCATTAAGGCAATAGTTATACCAGAGAAAGTCCACACAATAGTAGTATCAGTAAATGAAGCAATAAAGAAACCAATAACATATAGAATCTTATAATACTTTACACCTTTGATTCCAACAAGAAAGATAACTGCTCTACTGCCATAGTAGGACCACGAAATAGCCGTGGAAAAGGCAAATAAAAGTAATCCAACAGTTACAATATATTTTCCAAAATCACCAAACCAACTTTTAGTAAAGGCTAATGTATTTAAGGGGGCGCTATGAATTAAAGACTTACCTTCTATCTCAATATCCGAAGATTGATCAACAACACCTTCATTTACAGACATCTTACCTGTATATAAACTTTTATCTTTATAAACTTTTACATTTTCAGCCAATGACCGAGAATGAATTAAAGATACCGCATTCTCAATCTTACCATCAACAACTACTAAATCTCCAGAAAACAGAGGTAAACTTTCCTTTTCATTTACGTGTTTACTAAGCTTAACTCTACCAACATCTTCTTTATCCGAGAATCTTCCATCAACAATCTCCAAATCTGAAAACTGAAATTTATTCATATGTTTCTCCGTCCAAACACCACTAGAAAGTAATGTTAAACCTGTAAGCGAGCAAATAATAATGGTATCAATAAATGGTTCAAGCAATGCAACCAATCCTTCCGAGACGGGTTCGTGAGCACGTGCAGCTGAGTGAGCAATAGGTGCTGATCCTTGCCCTGCTTCATTGGAAAACAATCCTCGGTTCACGCCTTTATTAAAGGCAAATGCAATAGATGCTCCAAGAAAGCCACCTGTTGCTGCTGATCCGGTAAAAACATGACCAAAAATGGCTGCTAATGAAGGAATGATATTATCGTAATTGTAAAGAATTACAGCTATTGCGCCAATAAAATATACAATTGCCATTGTTGGCACTAATCTTGAAGTAACTTTTGCAATCCTTTTAATTCCTCCGATAATTACAACTCCTAATAATACTGAAAGAATTAATCCTGTAATCCAATGAGAAACTCCAAAAGTTGCATAAACGGAATTAGATATACTATTAATCTGTGGTAAATTTCCGGTACCAAAGGAAGATATTACTGTAGCAACTGCAAATATGATAGCAAGAAACTTACCTGTTTTTACAATTTTCCCTGACCCAAGCTTAATATCAAGCCTTTTTTTCATAAAATACATTGGACCACCAGAAATGGATCCATCCTCTGCTTTTTCACGATACTTATGCGATAAGGTAACCTCCACAAATTTTGTTGTCATACCAATTAAAGCAGTAACTAACATCCAGAAAAGAGCAGCTGGTCCTCCAAGAAAAACGGCATATGCCACTCCAGCAATATTGCCAGTACCTACAGTACCTGAAAGTGCGGTAGCCAAAGCCTGAAAATGAGATGTATCTCCTTCATCACCTTCGCGATCAAACTTACCTTTTACAATTTTAATAGCATATCGAAAATATCGTAATTGAGGAAAACCCAGATATAGTGTAAAAAGAAATCCAACTCCCAACAAAAAATAAACAAACCAATCACTACTACCTATATAGGAATCAATAAGAGTTAAAATATCGTTTATTTTTTGCATAAGCCCTTTATTTTCTATGTTTTTTACGAATAAAACAAAGATAAATAAATATTTCAGCTATCAAGTTTTCGAGAATGGTTTTACTCCACCTCTTTCATGGAAAGTTGAATTCTCTTACGCATTTTATCCACTTCCATTACTTTTACCCTTACATGCTGATGCAAGGAAACTACCTGGTTAGGATCGCTGATAAACTGATTAGCTAATTGAGATATATGCACTAATCCATCCTGTTTAATTCCAACATCTACAAAGGCACCAAAATTGGTAATATTAGTTACGATACCTGGTAATACCATACCTTCTCTCAAATCATCAATCGAATAAATATTTTTATCGAATTCAAAAACCTTAATGATCTGACGAGGATCTCTGCCTGGTTTTTCCAATTCATTAATAATATCTTTTAATGTTGGCAATCCCACCTCTTGAGTGATATAATCGTTTAGCTTAATGCCTTTTCTTAATTCTTCATTTATAATTAAATCCTTCAGATTACATCCTTTATCCTTAGCCATTTTTTCAACAATAGAATAGGATTCTGGATGAACTGCTGAATTATCAAGTGGATTTTGTGCATCCGTAATCCTGAGAAATCCGGCAGCCTGCTCATAGGCTTTAGCTCCCAATCGAGGTACTTTTTTCAACTGGTTTCGTGTTGTAAAAGCACCATTTTCTTTTCGGTACTCCACAATATTTTTAGCAAGCTGCGGACCCAAACCTGAAACGTATGTTAATAAATGCATACTTGCTGTGTTCAGATCAACACCCACCTTATTTACGCACGATTCAACCACCTGATCTAATGACGATTTCAAGCTACTCTGATCCACATCATGCTGATATTGTCCAACACCAATGGATTTAGGATCGATCTTAACTAACTCAGCCAAAGGATCAATTAACCTTCGTCCTATTGAAACTGCTCCACGGACTGTAACATCATATTCCGGAAATTCATCACGAGCCACCTTGCTTGCTGAATATACTGATGCGCCATCTTCACTGACCACAAACACCTGAACATCTCTATTATATTTTATATTGCGTATAAAAGATTCTGTTTCTCTGGAAGCAGTACCGTTACCTATAGCTATAACTTCAATTCGATAAGCATCAACCATTGAGGCAATTTTTCGAGCCGCTTGCTTAGTCTCTTTTTGAGGTGCATGTGGATAGATATTTTCATTATGTAATAAATTTCCTTGCGCATCCAAGCATACAACTTTACAACCAGTACGAAAGCCAGGATCAATGGCTAAAACTCTTTTTTGTCCTAAAGGTGATGACAATAGTAATTGGCGAAGATTATTGGCAAATACATTAATAGCATCTGCATCAGCTTTCTCCTTAGATAAGTTAGCAAATTCCGTTTCAATTGAAGGCTTTAACAATCGTTTCACAGCATCACCCATCGCCAATTCAACCTGATCTGAAGCTTGCGTATTACCTTTGATAAAATATCTGCCCAGACGATGTATTACCTCCTCATCTTCAGGTGAAATATTTACTTTTAACAAACCTTCCTTTTCACCTCTTCTAATGGCTAATAGTCTATGACTGGGACATTTTTTTAACGGTTCACTAAAGTCAAAATAATCTTTATACTTTATAGCCTCTTCTTCTTTACCTTTAATCAATTTTGAAGAAACAACAGCTCCACGTTCAAATACCGATCGAACAATATCCCGAGCCACTGAATTTTCATTTATCCATTCCGCAATAATATCTCTGGCTCCCTGAAGAGCCTCATCAGCATCTGTTACATCTTCATTAATAAACTGTACCGCTTTCCCCTCAACATCACGTTCATATTGCTTCATAAGGATTTTTGCCAAAGGCTCAAGTCCTTTTTCTTTTGCTTTTACAGCACGTGTTTTCCTTTTAGGCTTATATGGAAGATAAATATCTTCTAACTCTGTAGCATTATATGAATCCTCAATTTTCTTTTTTAATTCAACAGTCAGAACGCCTTGTTCCTCCATTGATTTTATAATCGTCTCTTTTCTTTTCTCTATTTCAAGAAGCTTTTCATAGCGTTCCTTTACAGCAGCAACATTTACTTCATCCATTGTGCCGGTTCGTTCTTTCCGGTATCTACTAATAAAAGGAACCGTAGCTCCTTCTTTTAATAATTCAATAGTGTTGTTAACATGTGATAGTTGCAATTGCAACTCGTTTGCGATTATCTGACAAATTGAAATTGACATAGGGTAATTCTATTAGATTAACTTTAAGTTGATAAAGTTATTACTTAATTAATGAACATTAAATTGACATAAAATGAACTTAATATAGATCATAAAGAGTATGATCATTATTTATATCCTGTTAATAAAAAACCTGAAATACATAACGTAATAAAGACTAGCCCTTTTTATTTTTGGGTGAATATTTTTTATTTCGACTCTTATTTCCTCCGCCTTTTTTTCCCCCTTTATATTTACCTTTTTTCATTCTGGATTCAGGATTATATTCAGGAGCTTCATCAAAATCCGGAGGTAATGGAATTTTATAAACGACAGTATCTATCAGTTTTTCTATA